>CAJTSO010000051.1 GCA_910579115.1 uncultured Selenomonadaceae bacterium | reverse complement strand
GATCCCGTGGACGCCCTTTGAATTGGTGAGGATCGTGTCGCTGGCCACAAAATCCGGGACAGCGATCAGGCGGTCTATACCGGCGGACAGGGTATGAACCCAGCGGCATTTTTTGGCCAGGGGGAGAATGTGAGCCCAGTTCAGCATACCGCCGAAGCCGGTAATGATGTCCGCCTCGGGAATGATGTCGTCGGCTTCCGCTTCCCTGGCGGTGATCAGCTGGGCGGAGGGACAGGCGTCCTTTATCTGCTGTTCCAATTTGTCGCTCAGTCTGGTGAAGGTCAGAATTTTCATTGTGATTTTCCTCCTTGCTGCAAATAGATTTACATCGCTCTTTTGACCCCTATTATAATGCTATTGGTCAGGAAAATTCCACAGGAATTTTTCCCGTCAGTCCAATGAAGCTTGACGGGGAAAGACGGGCGTGTTACTATGCATCCGTTGATGATTTAATTAGATAAAGAATAAAAACAACGCTGCTTTGGAAAGGGTTTTTCAAATGGTCAACCGGGGAAATGATTGGCTGACGATCGCACTGCCCAAGGGCAAGCTCTTCGGGCTTTCCCGCAGTCTGTTTGAGGCTGTGGGTATCGGGGCGGAAGGGCTGGAGGAGGATTCCCGCAAGCTGGTCATCGCCAATGAAGCGAAAAAAGTGAAGTTCATCATCGCAAAAACCGCCGATGTTCCTACCTATGTGGAATACGGTGCGGCCGATATGGGAGTTATCGGCAAGGATGTCCTGGAGGAGTCAGGGCAGGATGTCTACGAATTGCTGGATCTGGGCTTTGGCCGCTGCCATTTGATGATGGCCGTACCGGCAGCCGGGCAGCGGAAAAATCTTCAGGATTACGCCCACACCCGCGTGGCTACCAAGTTCCCCCGTCTGGCGGAAAAATTTTTTACCGGCTGCGGTATGCAGATGGAATACATCAAGCTGAACGGTTCTATCGAGCTGGGGCCCATCGTGGGCCTTTCCGAGAGCATCGTGGATATTGTGGAAACCGGAACGACCCTTCGGGAAAACAATTTGGCGGAGATCGCCCGCATCATGGACGCTTCCGCCCGGCTCATCGCCAATCGGGTGAGCTTCCGCCTGAAATTTGACCGGATACACAGCCTGACCGAGGCCATGAAGCAGGAGCTGGCAAGGAGAGAAAGCGGCAAAAAATAAATTAGCTAAAAATATACAGACTGATTTACCGCCGAAAGCGGCAGCTGTTAAAGAAAGGAACGGTGTCATGAAAATCGTCAGTGTAAAAGAGCTGGGGCTTCCCGCCGTAGAAAAGCTGTTGAAGAAGGCCGCCTTTGATGAGGTAGAGCTGGACCCGAAAATCCGGGAGGGCAACAGGAAGCTCTTTGGCCGTGATATGACCGCCGCAGAGGTGGCGGAGCTCATCGTAAATGACGTTCGGCGGGACGGGGACGCGGCCGTTATAAAATACACCAGTCTCATCGATCGGACGGATTTTACCCCGGAGCAGTTCCTGGTCAGCCGGGAGGAGCTTGCGGCCGCGGAGGCGGCTGCCGACCCGGCTGTGGTTGCGTCCCTGAAGCGGGCGGTGGATAATGTCCGCCGTTACCACCAGGAGCAGAAGCCCAACAGCTGGATCACCTATCGTGACCAGGGCTCCCTGTTGGGACAGTCCGTCATTCCCCTTGACCGGGTGGGTATCTATGTGCCTGGCGGCACGGCGGCCTATCCCAGCTCCGTTATCATGAACGCCGTTCCGGCCCAGGTGGCCGGGGTAGGGGAAATCATCATGATGTGCCCGCCCCGGGAAGGAAAAATCAATCCCTACGTTCTGGTGGCCGCAAAGCTCTGCGGCGTTTCCCGGATCTATAAGATCGGCGGGGCTCAGGCCATCGCCGCTCTGGCCTTTGGCACCGAAACGATTCCCCGGGTGGACAAGATCACCGGCCCCGGCAATATTTTCGTCACCCTGGCCAAGAAGGCCGTCTACGGCCACTGCGATATCGATATGCTGGCGGGCCCCAGCGAGATCCTCATCGTGGCCGATGAGAACGCGGATCCGGCCTATACCGCCGCCGATATGCTCAGTCAGGCGGAGCATGACCGGCTGGCTTCCAGCATCGTCATCACCGACAGCCCCCGGCTGGCGGACAAAGTGGCCGGGGAAGTGGAGAAGCAGCTGGCAGTCCTCCCCCGCAAGGAGATAACGCAGGCATCCCTTGACCGCAACGGGCTTATCGTCGTGGCGGAGGATCTGGATCAGGCGGTGGAGCTGGCCAATGTATCGGCTCCGGAGCACATGGAGCTGCTGGTGGATCAGCCCTTCGCCCTTCTGCCGAAGGTCCGCCACGCCGGAGCGGTATTTTTGGGGGCGTATTCTCCTGAGCCGCTGGGAGACTATCTGGCGGGGCCGGATCACGTGCTTCCCACCGGCGGCACCGCCCGTTACTATTCCTGCCTGAACGTGGAAACATTTATGAAGCGGACCAGCATTATCAGCTACACGCAGCCGGCGCTGGTTGATGCTTCAGCGGATATTATCCGCCTGGCTGAAGCCGAGGGACTGCGGGCCCATGCCAACGCTATCCGCCTTAGAGGAGGAAAGGAATAAATGGCTATGGAGTACAATTACCGCCCCGGTCTCGCCGATATGCCCGGCTACGATGTGGTGGAGCGGGATTGGCGCATTAAGATAAACGCTAATGAATGCGGCATGAATCTGCCGCCCCTGGTGCTGGAACGTGTGATTTCCCGCCTGGACAGAGTGGCCTTCAACCGCTATCCCAATGAACAGGCGGATATGCTTCGGGAGGCGATTGCCGAGGGGTATAATCTGAAGAAGGAAAACGTGGTGCTGGGCAACGGTTCCTCAGAAATAATCGAGAAGCTGTTTGTCACCTTTGGGGGCAGGGGACATAAAATCGTTTACCCCCAGCCCTCCTTCTCCATGTACAAAATTTACGCCAGAGCGGCTGAGGCGGAAGGGGTACCGGTGGACTTGAAGCCCGACTACACCCTTGACGTGAACAAATTCATTGCCGCCGTAAAGGAAAGCGAAGCCTCCCTGGCAGTAATTTGCAATCCCAATAATCCTACCGGCTGCCGCCTCCCCTTAAAGGAAGTGGAAAAGATTGCCAGGAGCATAAGCTGTCCGCTGCTTATGGATGAGGCGTATATGGAGTTTGCCGAGGCGGAATGCGTTGGAGGCAGCGCGGTTTCCCTGCTGAAAAAATATCCCCACGTCATCGTGGCCCGGACTTTTTCCAAGGCTTACGGCCTCGCCGCCTGCCGGATGGGCTATATGCTGGCGGCCGGGGATATTGCCGGGATGACTGGCAAAACCATGATGCCCTACTGCCTGAACGTGTTGTCTCTTACCGTGGCGGACACCGTGTGGCAGATGAGGGACGAGTACCGCCACCGCATTATCCAGACGATTGCCGAGCGCGACCGCCTGGCCACCGGGCTGAAGAAAATAGCAGGCTTTACCGTTTATCCTTCCGCCGCCAATTTCCTGCTGGTAAAATATGACCGGGCGGCGGAGCTGAATGAATACCTGACGGAAATTTCCATCGGCGTGCGCAGCTTTGGCTCGGCTCCCCGGTTGGAGAATACCCTCCGCTTCTCCATAGGAACGCCGGCGGAGAATGAACAGTGGCTGCTGGCAGTACAGGCCTTTGCGCGAGAAGAGGTTTGGTTATGAAGAAAGAAGAAATCAGAACCGGCAAAGTTGTCCGGAGTACCGCCGAAACAAAAATAGCGGTGGAGCTTAATGTCGATGGTCAGGGAATGGCGGCCATTGAAACGGGAATAGGCTTCTTTGACCATATGCTAAACCTTCTGGCCGGTCATGGCTGCTTTGATCTCACGGTGAAAGCCGAGGGGGATTTGCAGGTGGACGGACACCACACCGTGGAGGATGCGGGCATTGCGCTGGGACAGGCTTTTGCCCAGGCGGCGGGCGACAAGCAGGGCATTGCCCGCTATGGCAGCTTTTTCCTGCCCATGGATGAGACCTTGGCGCTGGTAGCCCTTGATTTTTCCGGGCGACCCCTGCTGGTTTATGATGGCGGCGGGCCTATGACGCCAATGATCGGCGGTTATGACACGGAGCTGACGGAGGAGTTTCTGCGGGCCTTCGCCGTAAACGCGGGGTTGACCCTCCATGTGAAAATTTTGTATGGCGTCAATTCTCACCACAAGGTGGAGGCGGTGTTCAAGGGGCTGGGCCACGCTCTCCGGATCGCCCTCGCCAGGGATCCTCGGGTACAGGGAATAATGTCTACAAAAGGAGTTCTGTGATGATTGCCGTCATTGATTATGGGGTGGGAAACCTGTTTTCCGTGGAGAAAGCGGTGGCCGCTCAGGGCGTGGAAGTACAGGTTACCAGCGATCCGGCCGTTATTGAGGCCGCCGGTAAAATAATCCTGCCCGGGGTGGGAGCCTTCGGGGACTGTATGAAGAATTTCCGGGAATCCGGCCTCGTTCCCGTCGTTATGGAACGGATTGAGGCCGGGACGCCCCTCCTGGGGATCTGCGTGGGTTTGCAGATCCTGTTTGAAGGTAGTGAGGAAAGCCCTGAGGTTCCCGGATTGGGAATCATCAAGGGGAAGGTCCGCCTGATTGACGCGGCCCGTCCGGAAAACCGAAAAGCTGGTTTGAAGGTTCCGCACATGGGTTGGAATCTGGTGAAAGCTCAGGAGCCCCGCCAGCCTGTGGACCTGTTCAGGGGACTGGGGGAAGAGCCGTTCTTCTATTTCGTTCACAGCTATCACGGTGTCCCCAGGGACCGGAGGGTAATTACTGCCACGGCCGATTACGGGGGAGAGATTACGGCGGCCGTGGCCTTGGACAACGTGCAGGCCGTCCAGTTCCATCCGGAGAAGTCCGGGGATGTGGGGCAGCGGCTGCTGCATAATTTTATTTGCGGCAGCGGTGCGT
Source organism: uncultured Selenomonadaceae bacterium (assembly GCA_910579115.1). GTDB lineage: Bacteria > Bacillota > Negativicutes > Selenomonadales > Selenomonadaceae > RGIG250. The sequence continues at coordinate 8,667 of CAJTSO010000051.1, read as the reverse complement.
AAAAGCCCTGACAAAAGCCTGTCATTCAGTGGAGCCCCAGCCTAAAGCCTCCCCTGTAGGGGAGGTGGTCGAAGGTCATAGACCTGAGACCGGAGTGGTGATGGATAAACGGAATCGCTGGCTTGTATCACCCCTCAGTCTCCTGCGGAGACAGCTCCTGCAAACTACTAAGTTCAGCATTCACTGCGTTCGGCTTCACTAAGTAGTTTGTATGGCTCGCACTAAAAGACGCTTTCAGCGACTTAAGTGCTCATGCCAATCTGGAGGGGAGCCTGTTAGACCAATTAGAGGTTACCGCTTTCAGCGGATTAAGCGCTCATACCAACCCAAAGGGAGAGCTACGGGAAAGCTTGCCTCTCCCTTTGGGAGAGGTGGCACATCGTTAGATGTGCCGGAGAGGGCAGAGGGATTTCAGCCCGATTATATTTTTTAGAAGGAAAATAAAATGATTGTATTTCCCGCAATAGATATTTACGAAGGAAAGGCCGTCCGGTTGCGCAAGGGCGATTTCAACGCCGTCACCGAATACGGTGATAATCCGGCCGACATGGCCCGGCGCTGGGCGGACCTGGGAGCCGAGTACCTCCATGTGGTAGATTTGGACGGAGCTTTGGCCGGGGCTTCTCGCAATACGGCCCCTATCAGGGAGATCCTTAATGGGGTGAGGATTCCCATTGAGGTGGGCGGCGGCATCCGTACTCTGGATGATGTGAAGATGATGCTTGATTTGGGCGTTCAGCGGGTCATTCTCGGCTCTGCGGCCGTGAAGAATCCCCGGCTGGTGGAGAAAGCCTGTGCGCTTTACGGCGAAAGGATTGCGGTGGGCATTGATGCCAAAGAGGGGATTGTGGCCGTCAACGGCTGGGGGGAGTCCGGGGAGGTGCGGGCTGAAGATTTGGCCCGCGGGATGGCTGATCTGGGGGTAAAGGCTATTATCTACACCGATATTTCCCGGGATGGTATGCTCAGCGGCGTCAATATTGATGCCACCGTCAAGCTGGCCCAGGCCGCCGGGATCGGAGTGGTAGCCTCCGGCGGCGTGTCCTCCCTGGAGGATATCCGGGCAGTGAAGGCCCACGAAAAGGACGGCCTTGTCGGGGTGATTACCGGCAAGGCTATTTACGATGGCAGGCTTGACCTGAAGGAGGCTTTCCGGATCGCCGCCAGGAGGTAAGGGATAACGGGGCGCGGGAGCGCCGGGACAGCCTGATAATTTGGACAGGGAAGCAGGACAGAAACGGAAAAGATTTGGTATAGCAATTATGAATACGAAAAGAATAATTCCCTGCCTTGACGTAAAGGCGGGCCGGGTAGTGAAGGGCACGAATTTCGCAGGGCTCCGGGATGCCGGTGACCCGGTGGAGCTGGCGGCCCGCTACGATAAGGAGCGTTGCGACGAGCTGGTATTTCTCGATATCACTGCTTCCAGTGACTGCCGGGGCACTATGGTGGATGTGGCAAAGGCCTGCGCCAGCCAGGTTTTTATCCCTTTTACGGTTGGCGGCGGCATCCGATCCGTTCAGGATATGCGGGCGCTGTTGAAAGCGGGCGCTGATAAAACCTCCCTCAACACTGCCGCCGTCCAGCAGCCTGCTCTCCTTTCGGAGGGGGCCTCCCGTTTTGGCCGCCAGTGCATGGTACTGGCCATTGACGCCAGAAAATGCGGCGAGGACAAGTGGGAGGTTTACATTCACGGGGGCAGGACGCCGACTGGTATCGACTGCCTTGAGTGGGCAAGGCGGGGAGTCGAGCTGGGGGCCGGAGAAATCCTCCTTACCAGCATGGATGCCGACGGCACCAAGGACGGCTTCGATATTCCCCTGACCAGAACCGTTGCCGACGCTGTTCCCGTCCCGGTTATTGCCTCCGGCGGGGCCGGCCGGCTGGAGCATTTTTACGATGTTATCGCCGAGGGTCATGCTGACGCGGTGCTGGCCGCCTCGGTGTTTCATTACGGGCAGTTTACCGTCCGTCAGGTAAAGGAATATTTGAAATCTCGTGGAGTGGAGGTAAGATTCTGATGAATGAAAAAGACATTGACATTTCCATGGTAAAGTTTGACGGGCAGGGACTGGTGCCGGCGGTCGTTCAGGAGGAAAGCGGGCAGGTGCTCATGCTGGCCTATATGAACGAGGAGTCACTGAAAAAGACGATAGAGACCGGCTACACCTGGTTTTGGAGCCGCAGCCGCAAAGCATTGTGGAACAAGGGCGGTACCAGCGGAAATGTCCAGGCGGTAAAGGAGCTTTCCTATGACTGCGACGGAGACACGCTGCTGGTCATTGTCCACCAGACCGGCGTTGCCTGTCATACCGGCACTTACAGCTGCTTCAGCGGCCGCCGGATCCTCCCGGCAGGCAATAACGCCCCCGCGGTAATTGAGCAGAAGCAGGACAGCCTCGTTACCGTTCTCAATGACCTTTATGACGTGATAAAGGACAGGCAGCTGAATCCGGTAGAGGGCTCTTATACCAATTACCTGTTTGAACATGGGCAGGACAAGATTTTGAAAAAAGTGGCGGAGGAAGCGGCGGAGACTATCATCGCCTCCAAGAACAACGACAGCAAGGAAGTTGTGTATGAAATGGGTGACCTTTGGTATCATTGTCTCGTTCTCCTGGCCTATCACGGAATCTCCCCCGAACGGCTGCTGAATGAGCTGCGGGATCGCCGCCGCGGGGGGAAATATCACAAATTCACCGGCAAGACCGGCCTGCGCCCTGAGGATTGATAATGCGGGCCGCCGGCCTGCCAAAGGAGAAGCAAACCATGAACAAGACATTTGACTTTATGCAGCAATTCCTCAAGGATACCAGTCGGGCCGGCAGTGCCGACACCGCACTCCTCCGGAAGGAGCCGCAGCCCCCCCTGGAAGTGCCTCCCTGCCCTGACTATCCCAATGTGATCCGCTTGCCCAATCCGGAAATGCTTGAGGACAGGGAAGTCGGCTTCCTCCAGATGATCGAGCTGAGGGAGACTGTCCGTCAGTACAGCGACGCGCCGCTGACCCTTGAGGAGCTGTCCTTCCTGCTCTGGTGTACTCAGGGAGTCAAGGCGATTCTGCCGGAGGGAAGGACGATGCGGACCGTTCCCTCCGCCCGGGCGGCCCACGCCTTTGAAACATTTCTGCTGGTAAATAATGTGAAGGAGCTGGAGCCGGGACTCTACCGTTTCCTCGCCCTTGGTCATGCCCTGCAGGAAATTGCGGCAGGTGGGACAGTCCTCGATGAATATGTAGATTGCTTCCTGCCAAAGAATATGATAAAAAAGAGCGGAGTTACTTTTATCTGGACGGCGGACTTTCAGCGGATGGCATACAGCTGCGGCAAGCGGGCGGTCCGCTACATCTACATTGATGCCGGTCACGTCTGCCAAAATCTTTATCTGGCCGCTCAGCAGAAGCATATCGGCGTGTGCGCAATTGGGGCTTTTGATGACGGCAAGCTAAACGAAAAGCTGAACCTGGACGGCCGCGGCAGCTTCACCGTTTATTGCGCCACCGCAGGAAAGGCATACTAAAATATATTAGTCGGGAAAAACCGTTCAGGCTCCCCTGTAGGGTAGCTGGCGGCGCAGCCGCCTGAGGGGTGACCTGATATTTTAACCGCCATAACATAGGAGTCCACAATGTACACAGGAACAACGAAAAACCTGGCCGTTATTGGCTATCCCATCGCCCACTCCCTGTCCCCGGTGATCCAGAATACCGCCCTGACCGGGGCGGGGCTTGACTACGCCTACATTGCGGTTTCCGTCGTTCCAGAGGAGCTGCCCGCAGCAGTGGCGGGCTTGCGGGCGATGAATTTCCGGGGCTGGAACGTGACGATCCCCCACAAATCAGCCATTATCCCCCTGCTGGACGAAATTGAACCGGCCGCGGCAGCGCTGGGGGCAGTGAATACCGTAATTAACGACGGTGGTAAACTGATTGGCGCAAACACGGATGTCACCGGCTTCATTGAACCGCTGAAGGCCCGGCTGGGGGAAACTGCTCTGCGGGGGAAGAACGCGGTTATTCTGGGGGCCGGCGGCGCGGCCCGGGCAGTGATTTGGGCGCTTCTTTCCGCCGGAATAAAGGCAATAACCATCGCTGTTCGCAATCCGAAAAAGGCGGAACCGCTGGCCGGGGAATTTCGCTCCCTGGACAAGGAGCATTTTTCCGGCGGGACGCTGATTGCCGCGGTTGATTGGACGGGGGAAGATTATCTGAAAGCATTGGATCACTGTCACCTCCTGATAAATGCCACCCCCTTGGGCATGGCGCCGAATGTTGAGGTCTCTCCCGCCGTGGACTGGCAGCGGCTGAGGCCCGAGGCTTTCTGCTACGACATTATCTACACTCCGGCGGTGACCGGCTTCCTTTCTCAGGCAGTCAGGCATGGACACCCAGCCCTGAACGGGGAGGAAATGCTGGTGGGGCAGGCCAGGGCGGCATTGGAAAAATGGACAGGCTGCTCGGGAGACAAAGAAGCAATGCTGAAAGCCTTGAGAAATGCCTTGAAGAAGTGAGGAAAAGTAATGTCCAAGGTTGATTTTCCCCTCCTGGTGGCCAGAGCAGTCCGCAATGTATCCTCAATCCCTTCATCGGCGCCCTCTGCCGGCGTTACCGGTCACAGCCTTCTCCGTCCGGACGGCAGCCTGGGGCCGGTGGCCTCCCTCGTGGATGGACTGCTGCTGGCCGCCCTGGAGCAGGAAGCCAGCGATATTCACATTGAACCGGCGGACGCCGGGCAGTCGCTGCGGATTCGTCTTCGGGTCGATGGTTTTTTGCGCCCGGTTCCCGGTCTGGAGGAAACCATCCCAAGGCTCATTTTGCCCAACTTAATAAACCGTCTGAAGGTCATGAGCCATTTGGACACTACCGAGCGCCGCCTGCCCCAGGACGGACGCTTTTCCTTTACTGCGGACTGGAGCGGGAAGGGAGAGATTACAGTGGACGTGCGGGTTTCGGTCATCCCTGTCCTGTGGGGGGAAAAGGTGGTTCTGCGCCTGTTAAACCTTCTTTCCACCCGCCGCCTGGAATGTCTTGATCTATCCCCGGATAATGAGGGGATAATTCGCCGCTGGTGCCGCCTGTCCGGCGGTCTTGTCCTCGTTACCGGCCCTGTGGGCAGCGGCAAGACTACCACCCTTTACGGCGTTCTTTCGGAGCTTGACGCCGCCACGAGGAATATCGTGACTGTGGAGGACCCGGTGGAGTGCGCCATCGACGGGATAAATCAAATGGCGGCGGACGAGGACTACCTTACCTTCCCCCGGGCCTTGCGGGCAGTGCTCCGGCAGGATCCTGACGTGGTGCTGGTGGGAGAAATCAGAGATGAGGAGACGGCGGAAATCGCGGTAAGAGCGGCCCTTACCGGCCGGCTGATCCTCTCTACTCTCCACACGAATGACGCGGTGGGAGCTGTCATTCGCCTGTTGGAAATGGGGATAAAGCCATACCTGCTGGCGGCCACGCTGGCCGGGGCAATGGGACAGCGGCTGCTCCGCCGCCTTTGCTCTGACTGCCGGGAAGAATATTTGCCGGAGGAGGATTCCCCGGAAGGGGTGTTTATCCGTAAGGTGCCGGGCAATAGGGAAAATGATGATAAAAGATTCTATCGGCCCGTGACCGGGAACCGGCAGTGTCCGGTCTGCGGTGGCAGCGGGTATCACGGACGGATACCGGTTCATGAGCTTTTGCCGGTAAGCGAAGAGCTTTCCGGGGCTATAGCCCGGGGAGCCGGGGTAAAGGAGCTTCGGGAAATCGCCGCCGCCGGAGGCTTCAAATCGATGGCCGCCGATGGAATAGAAAAAGCGGCGGCAGGGCTTACCACCATCGCCGAGGTAGAGCGTTCCCTCTATGGGATGGTGTGACTGGGAGAGCCGAGGGAAAACTTGCCTCTCCCCCGGGAGAGGGGGCACATCGTCAGAGGTACCGAAGAAGGCAGCGGCCATAATTGCGGCCACGAAAAAAGCGCAGACAGGTATGGTTGACCAGAAATTTTTGTAAAGCTGTAACATAAATCTCTTGCAAAAACCTTTGTCATGTGTTAATCTCATTCCCATATCAGATTATGTAAAGGCTGGGAAGCGGAAAATTAGTCGCTGAATATTCTCAGAGAGCTGCCGGGCGGTGTGAAGGCGGCGTCTAAAGGAAGCGATGAACTCGCCGTGGAGCTGCGTCCCCGAAACAAGAAAAGCTGTAGGGGATGACGGAACTCATCGTTAAGGAGAGAGTGCATGGAATATGAGCCGCTGGGGCCGTTTTCCATGAAGCAGAGTGGTACCACGCAGGCACAGCCTTTCGTCTCTATGACGGAGGGCTTTTTATTTTACAGCCGGCAGCGGGGTCTCTGACGAGCCGCTTTATCGTTTTTGTTTATAGAGGAACCCAAGGAGGACAAAAAATGCAGGCTAACACGGTTCAGAAAAATATGATGGCCAATTGCGCCAAGTATCGCCCGGGCTATTTCATGCCGCCGGTATGCGACATGAGCTGGGCGCAGAAGCAGTATCCGGATAAGGCTCCCACCTGGTGCAGCGTGGATTTGCGGGATGGAAACCAGGCCCTTATCATCCCCATGTCCCTTGATGAGAAGGTCGAGTTTTATAAGACCCTGGTAAAGATCGGCTTCAAGGAAATAGAGGTGGGATTCCCGGCGGCCAGCGAAACTGAATACGCTTTCCTCCGCCGCCTGGTGGAGGAAGACCTCATTCCGGATGACGTTACGGTCCAGGTGTTGACGCAGGCCCGGGAGCATATCATAAAGAAAACCTTTGAGGCTCTCCAGGGAGTAAAGAACGCCATCGTCCACGTATATAATTCCACCTCCTTTGCCCAGCGCCAGCAGGTGTTCAAAATGAGCAAAGAGGAAATCAAGCAGATCGCCATTGACGGGGCAAAGCTCTTAAAGCAGCTCACGGAGGAAGCTGGGGCGGACTACCGCTTTGAGTATTCCCCGGAGAGCTTCACCGGCACCGAGCCGGAGTACGCCCTGGAGGTTTGCAACGCCGTTCTCGACGTGTGGCAGCCCGCCGCTGACCGGAAGGCAATCATCAACATTCCCGTTACCGTGGAAATGTCCATGCCTCACATCTACGCCATGCAGGTAGCCTATATTTCCCAGAACCTGAATTACCGGGACAACGTGGTCCTGTCCCTGCACCCCCACAATGACCGGGGCTGCGGCGTGGCTGATTCAGAGCTTGGCCTCCTGGCCGGGGCTGACCGCATCGAGGGAACTCTCTTCGGCAACGGGGAGCGTACCGGTAACGCCGATATCGTCACCATCGCCATGAATATGTTTGCCCTGGGGGTTGATCCCCAGCTGGATTTCACCAATATGCCGGAGCTGGTGGATATGTATGAACGGGTCACCCGCATGACTGTCCATGCCCGCCAGCCTTACGCCGGGGCTCTGGTATTCGCGGCTTTCTCCGGCTCCCATCAGGACGCCATTGCCAAGGGGATGAAGTGGCATGAGGAAAAGGAGCGGGACCGCTGGACTGTCCCCTATCTGCCGATAGATCCCCAGGATGTGGGCCGCCGCTACGATGGAGACGTGATCCGGATCAACAGTCAGTCCGGCAAGGGCGGCGTCGGCTTCATCATGGAAAACAAGTACGGCATCGACATGCCGAAGCTTATGCGGGAGGATTTCGGTTACCGGGTCAAGTCCGTTTCCGATCACCGCCATCAGGAGCTCAAGCCGGATGAAATATACCAGATTTTCCAGACGGAATACGTAAACGTCGAGGAGCCCATCAAGCTGATAGATTTCCTGCTGAAGAAGGATCCCAACGGGGTGCGGGCCGGCGACGTCCACTTCCAGGTTGAGGGCAGAGAGGTTACCTACCGGGCCGTGGGTAACGGCCGCCTTGACGCCATCAGCAATGCCATCAAGGAAAATCTCAACGTTTCCTACAGCGACCTTGTTTACAGCGAACACGCGCTGGAAATCGGCTCCACCTCCCGGGCCATGGCCTATATCGGCATAAAGGACAGCCAGGGTGCTATGCACTGGGGCGCCGGGATGGATACGGATATTATCACCGCCTCCGTCATGGCTCTCGTCTCCGCCGTAAACCGCATGAAGGCGGGCAAATAATCTCCAAAATAATAAAGCCGTGAAGGATGAGCGCCGGTTACCGGCAATCACTTTTCACGGCTTTTTATTTTATAAGAATTTCTATTGTAAATTCTTATCAAACACTCGTGTAATACCTGATGGATAAAAACCAATCAGGTCCAGGGGCATTCCTCGGTGGGGACAGTACAGGCGGCTGCGCCTTACGCCTTATGGCCGCCGATTTGTCCGTTTCTTTCCCGCATGGTGGCAAATTCCTGCATATTCATGGCCTTCAGGATTGAGTTTTTGCCAAATTTTTCCTTTATGGCGTTGATTGCCTGCTGGACATTCTTTTCCTTTTCCCGCTGGCGGTTTTTTTCCTGTTCCTCCGGAAGGCCGGCGAAAAGGTCTGCCTCCCGGTTCATTTCCCCGGCGGCAGTCCCGGCGTCTGCCGTGTTGTCGGCGGCGATAGTTACCCGGCGGACGAGGAGGCTCATGTCGGTGATGCTGTTAAACAGCTCCATGGCCGCCTCGGTGATGAGCCGGGCGGAATAGGTGGGCTCCGGGAGCCGCAGGGTGCCGTGGGCGTGGCCGGGGACGGCCCGGCCGTAGCGGT
>CAJTSO010000050.1:6752-14441 GCA_910579115.1 uncultured Selenomonadaceae bacterium | reverse complement strand
GCACTATTTTTCCGAAAAATCCGGCAGCTATCTGCTGCCAACACCAGCCGCCGTCCTGTCCACCCTTAAAGTGATGGCTGTCTCCGGCGAATTGTCCCGCCATCTGGGGATAAGCTCCCTTCGGGTGGCAGAAGGCTTTTTCATCACCGCCGTTGCCGCTGTCTGCCTTGGCGCCGCTTTAGGGCTGTCACCGATTCTTCACGCCCTTTTTTCCCGGTGGCTTGACTTCTGGCGGCAGGTTCCTCCCCTGGCCCTTCTGCCAATGCTGATCCTCTGGTTCGGGCTGGGGGAGCTGAGCAAGCTGGCCATCGTGATCCTTGCCACCTTCTTTCCCGTTTTCCTGGCTACCTATGACGCGGTCAGCCGTCCTGACAAAGAACTGCTGGAGCTGGGCGCTCTATACGGATTATCTCCCTGGGAAAACCTCATAAGGCTCCGATTGCCCATGGCTCTGCCTGAGGTGTTCACGGGCCTGCGTATCGGTCTTGGCTACAGCTGGCGGTCCCTCATTGGGGCAGAAATGTTCGCCGCCTCCTCCGGCCTCGGCTTCCTCATCATTGACGGCGAGGAGATGGCCCGCCCTGATATGGTTCTCGCCGGAATCATCGCCATTGGACTTGCCGGTTCCTGCGCAGATTCCCTGATGAGGTTTCTCTCCCGGCAAATCAGAGTCCTGCGGCCCACCGGCGCCATGCGCAACCTTACCGGTGGTGGCCGGCTATGAGGGAAATAATCATTCAAGGGCTCAGCAAAGCCTTTCCCCTGTCCGGAAGGGGAAAGCATATTGCCCTGAAGGATCTCTGTTGTACTATTTCCCCCGGCTCATTTAACGTCATCGTGGGAAAATCCGGCTGTGGCAAAACAACCCTTTTGCGGATAATCGCCGGTCTTGAGCAGGCTGATGGCGGAGAAATAAAAAACCTGCCTCCAAAGAAAAAATGCGGTCTCATGTTCCAGAGTCCCCGGTTCCTTCCCTGGCTCACCCTGTGGGAAAACATTACCTTTTGGGAACACGGCCACTTCACCGCTGAAGAAATCTCCGAAGCAAAGAAAAAATCCGCCCGACTGCTGAAGGCTTTTGGTCTGACGGACTGGCAGGATTCTTTTCCCGGGCAGCTCTCCGGCGGTATGGCCCAGCGGGCATCCCTTGCCCGGACGCTGGCCACCTCTCCCCAGCTGCTCCTGTTGGATGAGCCCTTTGCCGCGGTGGATTACTTTACCAGACTTCGCTTACAGGATGAGATCGCCAGGCTTTGGCAGGAGCAGCCGGACTCCGCTCCTCTCACTATCGTCTTTGTTACCCACGATATCAGCGAGGCCTCGAGGCTGGCTACTCACATCCACATCATGTCCCAAGGCCGCATTACGGCCACCATAATAAACCATGAACCATATCCCCGTCCCCCGGTGGCTGACCGCAGCGGGCTTGAAGCGTCAATTTTTTCGGCGCTTAATGCCGGTAACAACTAAGAAGGAGTATGCACCATGAAAAAGATTATCGCCCTGATTTTAACCGTCAGTTCCCTGCTGGCCTTTGGCTGCGGCAGCAATACCGCCCCCAGCTCCAACAAGGAGTCCGTACCCAAGCTGACTGAACTTAACCTGACCTACGTAAAATCTCCCCTGAACATTCCCTCCATCATTGAAAAGCGCCGCGGCGTGTTTGAAAAGGCTTTCGACGCAGATGGGATCACCGTCAAATACAGCGACCTGAATGCCGGACCAAAGCAGACTCAGGCTTTGGCCGCCGGTCAGATCGATGTCTGCCATGCTCTTGGTGGCACCAGCGCTATTCTGGCCGCCGCCAACGGAGTGAATTTGAAAATCGTCGGCATGTACAGCCGCGCTCCCCAAGCCTTCAACATCATCACCAAAAATCCCAACATCCGTTCCGTCAGGGATCTGAAGGGAAAAACCGTCGCGGGGCCAAAGGGTACAATTCTGCACCAGCTGCTCATTGCCGCCCTCCGGCGGGAAGGTCTTACCATCAACGATGTTAAATTCGTCTCCATGGGCATTCCGGAAACGGCCGCCGCCCTTGCGGGGGGAAGCGCTGATGCCGGTCTGCTGGCCGGACCTGCCGCCCTTAAAATGACTGACGGAGGAGCCAGGATTCTCTCTACCGGGGAAGGACTGCTGGACGCTTCCATCGTCATCGCCATGCGGGGGGATTTCCTCAAAAAATATCCCGAGCAGGCGGAAAAATTTATGACGGCCCACCGAAAGGTAGTTTCCGATTACCAAAAAGACCCAAAGGGATTCTATGGAGATGCGGCCGCGGAAACCGGCCTCACCATCCAGCAGGTGGACCACATGGCCAAGTGGTATGATTTCAATCCTTCCATCTGCGACAGCGATATCAAAGACCTTGAGGCCACTCAGCAGTTCCTTATCCAGACAGGAATGCTGGATAAGAGCAAACAAATAGCTATCAAAAGCCTGATCGCCAGATAATGCTGCCTGATGATTATCCAGCGGCAGCCAAACAAACGGAGAATGACAAAATGGATTCTTTCATTTTACGGGGAAACATCGGCTTCAGCCAATCACCTGATGAACTTCGGCTCTTTGCGGACAGCTTTCTCGTCTGCCATGAAGGAAAGTGCCAGGGAGTTTTTTCCAGAATCCCAGAAAAGTTTCGCGGCCTTCCTTTGAAGGATTACGGTAAAAGCCTCATTATCCCCGGCCTTGTGGACCTTCATCTCCATGCTCCCCAGTTTCCTTTCCGGGGCATCGGCAGCGACAGGGAGCTGTTGGACTGGCTCAACACCTATACCTACCCGGAGGAAGGAAAATACAGCGACCTGATCTATGCTGATAAGGCCTACGGCATATTCGTGGAGGAGCTGCGAAAAAGCGCTACCACCAGAGCGGTGATATACGCTACCATCCACCGTGAGGCAACCCTCCTGCTGATGGACAAACTGGAATCCTCCGGTCTTGTAACCATGGCGGGCAAGGTAAACATGGACAGGAATGCCCCCGCCTATCTCACGGAAACTACCGACAGCTCCATCAGGGAAACCCGGCGCTGGCTGTCGGAGGTTGCCGGCAAATATCAGCGGACAAGCCCTATAATCACTCCCCGGTTTATCCCCTCCTGCACAGACGAGCTCCTAGGGGCTCTAGGGGAAATTTCAGCTGAGTACAGCCTGCCGGTGCAGAGTCATCTGTCGGAAAACCTTTCCGAAATTGACTGGGTCAGAGGGCTTGTTCCCTCGGCCGATACGTACGGCGGAGCCTATGAAAAATTCAACCTCTTTGGCCGGGACGTTCCCTGTGTCATGGCGCACTGCGTTCACTGTTCCGCGGCAGAGCTTGCCCTGATAAAAAAGAACGGCGTTTTCATCGCCCACTCCCCCGACTCCAACACAAACCTTTCCTCCGGTATTGCTCCCGTCAACCGGTACATCAGGCAGGGCTTAAGGGTAGGCCTGGCCAGCGACCTTGCCGGCGGGGCCGATATCAATATGCTGAGAATGATGGCCGAAGCCATCCGGGCCAGCCACCTGCGCTGGCGGCTGGTGGATGATGAACTTCCCGCCCTTTCCTTTGCCAATGTTTTTTATCTGGCCACAAAGGGCGGCGGCGCGTTTTTCGGCAAGGTAGGCTCCTTTGAGCCTGACTACGAATTCGATGCCCTGGTCATCGACGACAGCGCCCTGGTAACCCCAAAGGAGCTTTCCCTGGCCGAAAGGCTGGAGCGACTCCCCTTCCTGGCTGGTGACCGCAATATTCAGGCAAAATTCGTCTCCGGCCAACAGCTTTTCTAAACGCTTTCCCAGAAGGAGTGAATAATCCATGAGCAAGCTTCATATCGGTTGTCATCTCTCCAATTCCAAGGGTTACCTGGCTATGGGCAGGGAGGCTCTCGAGCTGGATGCCGATACATTTGCCTTTTTTACCCGCAATCCCCGGGGCGGCAAGGCCAAGGATATTGACCCTAAGGATGTAGATGATTTCCTGACCCTCTGCCGCGAGCACAGCTTCGCCCCATTGGTGGCTCATGCTCCCTACACCCTGAATCCCTGCGCCGCCAAGGAAAATCTTCGGGACTTTGCCCGGGAAACCATGATCGATGATATTCGCCGGCTTGAGCTTACCCCCAACAATTATTACAATTTTCATCCCGGCAGCCATGTAGGCCAGGGAGCTGACGTTGGGATCGATCTGATCGCCGACCTGCTCAATTCCGTTCTTTATCCCCGGCAAACCACCACGGTACTGCTGGAAACTATGGCCGGTAAAGGCAGTGAAGTGGGGCGGTCCTTCGAGGAAATCCGAGCCGTTATCGACAAGGTTTCCCTCAAGGAAAAGCTGGGGGTCTGCCTCGATACCTGCCACATTTCCGATGCGGGCTACGATGTGATCAATGACCTTGACGGCGTCCTTGCGGAATTTGACCGGATAATCGGCCTCGACCGCCTCAAGGCCATCCACCTGAATGACAGCCTCAACCCTCCCGCTGCCCACAAGGACCGCCACGCCAAAATCGGTGAAGGCCACATCGGAATCGAGGCCCTTGCCCGGGTGATCAACCACCCAAAGCTCAAGGACCTGCCCTTTATCCTGGAAACGCCCAACGAACACGAAGGCTACAAAAAAGAAATTGCCCTTCTCCGGGAAGAAAGGGCAAAAGCGGGAATTTAATGCAAAAGACCACTGCCCGGAGCATTTCCGCCGCAATGGTCTTTATTTTTTCATCAGCCGTTACTTTATATCTTTCCGCGTCGTGCGGACTTCCACTTCTACACAGTCAAGAGGCCCGGCGATGGGCACTGATGGCTTGCGGATAATAATGGTGCTGGACTCGGCCAGAGGAACCGCCTTCAAAATGTCCGCATTGGCATTATAGCCCAGCGTCTCAAGCTGCATGAAGCGCTTATTTTCAACGGTATCACGGATAATAGCATAAACTGCCGCCGGCGAAACAGCCTCATTGGGCCCATCCTCTGAATTCTTTTCGTCGCTCGTCTCCACCTCTACATCGATGAAAAACTTCTGTCCCTGCTCACGCTCATACTCATATACGCCGTGAAAACCATAGAACATCATGTTCTTAATGCGCACCTTCGCCATTTCAATACCTCCTGTTTGTTTGACTGCGCCTTATAACACCATCGTACAAAACCAGCCCTAACAGGTCTACTTGAACCCGTCTGAACGATAATGACATATTCGCCGTTAAATCTCGATTTCCTGCTTTAATTCAATTTATTTTCCAAATCGCCAGTGAATTATTGTAATGCTGTTTTTATAGGGAAAGGATCTAAAAGGATGACTAACGAAAAAAATATTTATTCGGTCGAAGGACAAAAAAATAAATTTTCCTGTCCCCCATCTATAATGCAGTTTTTCAGGAAATTGCAAAGCAATTGCTTCAGAACGGCATTCAACGGCTCTGCTGTCATGATGGTTCTTGTGCTGGCTGCCGTCGCGCTCTGGACTTTTGATTTACCAACAGCGGCAGGCCGTTCTTCCCTTCAGCCTGAACCTCCTGCCCCCGTTACCAGCAATTCATTTTCCCAAGCACAGCCCGCGGCTGCCGCGCCGGAAGAAAAAGATTTTGGCCAGCAGATTCATTTTATCCGCATCCACAAGCTTTCCCATAGGTTGGAGCTTTTTGAAAAAGGTAAAGCCTCCCCTATCCATACATATCCCTGCGCTGTTGCAAAAAATCCCGGGGACAAACGACGGGCCGGTGATAACACCACCCCCACCAGTTGGGGAGATGTTATCGATTCGATCCCGGAAGCTCCGCCGGGAGCATCTTCCGCAAAGATTCCCTTTGTCGTCGACGAAATCCTGTACGCCGCCGACTGGACCCATGATTTCGATGACGGCCGGGGAGAAATTGCCGGAGCCTACGGCCCCTGGTTTATCTCCTTGAACACGGGCTGGGACGGAATCGGTATCCACGGCACCCATGACCCGGACAGTATCGGGAAAGATGCTTCGGAAGGATGTATCAGGCTCCGCAACGAGGATGTAGCCCGGCTGAAGGATTTGCTATCCGAATACGCTGACGGCATTGGCGTAAGAGTCGTCATCACCGAGGACTGACGAATGCCAAAAAACAGCTATCACTATAAAATCTCTCTTTTGAGGAACCGTGCCCCCAAGTTTACCCTCTAAGAAAGGTGGCCGTCAAGCGATCGGGGTTTATAGACAGGCCAAGTTACCGGCTTATGTCACCCCTCAGTCGGCTACGCCGACAGCTCCCCTACAGGGGAGCCTATTAGCCAGATTATATGTTACCCTCAGTTCCCCCTTCAGAGGAAATGGCCATCAAACAGTCGGGGTTAGCCTTTTTTCACGGCATAGCGTAATCTTTATTTCTGTTCAATTATGGAATCAGCTTATCGCGTCAAGTTGCCCGGAGATAAAATAAACCGATGAACCTTCGCACATTCTCGTTCCCAGTTCGTCTTGTACCGTGACAGTCAGCACGATTACCGTCTGGCCGCAATGCACGACGCTGGCAGTCGCCGTGACGGGGCCAATGCCGCGCGTGTTGCTGATGTAATTGATGTTCAGGTTAAGGGTCTGCGCAATAAAACCCAGCGTAGCGCAAGCAATACCGCAGGCCGAATCTATCAATGTGGCCAGCGCCCCGCCATGGATACCCAGCCAATGATTGGTGTTTATGTCATCAAGGATAGGCATTGCGAGCGTGACGCAGCCTTCCGTTAAATTTTCTATTTTAATACCGACCGTTTGCATCATCGCATTGCCTTTCCAAATTTCCCGGATAGCCTTGCTGCGCGATTCGTTCATAGAAACATCCTCCATATCTACAATATATAATAAATTTTTCTTTTCGATTTAGATTCCGTCAGTAAAACACGCTGCCGATTGTCATGTAAACGGGGATGGTAATCAGGCCAAAGAGGATTGTAATCATGCTCAAGGCAGCAGCGTATTGGCTGTCAGCCCCGTAACTCTTCGCAACAATGGCCATCTGCGTCATGGCTGGCATAGCCGCCTGCATGACGAATACCTTTATGGAAAGAGGAGTTGCGGGAACAAACGGAACAAGCGTCATAACGCAGAGCGGCGAAATGAAAAAGCGGCCGATCAACCCCCAAATAATATCGCGTTCAAAGCGGAATGTCCGCAGCGGAATGCGGCTGATTTCGATGCCGATAAAAAGGAGCGACAGCGGCGTTGTGAGATTGCCGATATATGACAGCCCCGCGCGCAAAAAAGCTGGCAGGGTACACTCTGCAAGGATGAGAATCAGCGCAGTCAAAAAGCCAAGAAGAGGCGGCGAAAACAGTTTTTTCAGAATGGTTCGGGAGAAATACGCCTCCGTGCTTCCCGTTGTATCGGCCAATATATTCTGTACACCGAACGTCCAGAAGAAAATCGTGTTTGCCATATAATAAAGCATCACGGCGGGAATGCTTTCATCCCCAAAGAGGGCAAGATTGACCGGCAGCCCGATAAAGACCGTATTGGCGATAAAAAAATTTGTTGTAAAAACGCCGCGCCGTCCTTTACGGACATGAAGCAGGCGAGCAACGATATGGGAAACGAACATCGCGAGGAGAATCGAGAGCACCGGCAGCAGGAGATCCGGGGCAAGTCTGCATAACTCCCCGGCGGTAAAGCTTCGTGTGAGGCCGGCGACGAGATAGCAGGGCAGCGATACATTGGTCACCAGCCGTGAGATAACCGAGCCGCTCT
>CAJTSO010000050.1:0-6742 GCA_910579115.1 uncultured Selenomonadaceae bacterium | reverse complement strand
GGCGTGGAACCAGCCCCGCCGATTGAGAATAAAACCCGCGCCAACGACGATAATGATCGTAAAAATTCCCTGTAAGGCCTGCAGAACGTATCCGAGCACAAGAAATCATCCTCTCTGCTATGTTCGCCGCATAGAATATACTTCAGGAATTACCATAAAAATTGGAAATCGCTTATTACGCACCGCCGGAAAAGAAATGACGAACAACAGTACGATGGGGCAGCATACGGCAGAAAACATACACGCGCCCCATATCTACATGAGTAAAGCCCAGCAAAAGAAAGCTGGGCTTTTACTTTAACAGGAAAAAAGCGATACCTGAGACTGCTTATCCAAAAATAGCCTGCGTCAGGAAATAGAAAACCGAAGGGAAGGTCAGGCAGCCCGAACCTGTATAGAATGTCGCAGTCATCGCGGCGTAAGGAACCAGCTTCGGATTGACTGCGGCCATGCCAGCGGCAGTGCCGCTGGTGGTGCCCATGAGCCCGCCAAAAACCATAGCGGCCTGCGGATTATCCAAGCCGACGGCTTTGGCCACAAACGGCGTGCAGATCATAACGAGCACGCTCTTGACGACACCAGCCGCGATGCTGATAGCGATGACCTCCGAGGAAGCGCCAAGCGCCGCTCCCGTAACAGGGCCTACGACGAAGGTTGCAACGCCGGCGCCGATTGTATTCAGGCTGACAGCATCACGATAGCCGAACGCATAAGCGATTGCCACACCAGCGATCCACGAAGTCACCAGGCCCAAAGCAAGGGAAATAACCCCGACCGCACCCACCTTTTTAATCTCGCGCAGGTCCGCGCCAAATGCCGTAGAAACGATTGCAAAGTCACGGAACATTGCCCCGCCCATCATGCCGATACCGGCAAACATGGGAATCGATGCAATCCCTTTAGACCCGCCGCCAAGGTAAGCGAGGACAAGGCCAAAGAAAATCGCGACAGCCGAACCATGAATGCGGCCTTTCGTCAATCCGGCCAGTTTATAAGCGACGAGGTTCGTTAAACCGATAAGCACAAAAGCGAAGATGAGCCCGTTTTTTGTCAACATCTTACTGAACATCGCTGCAATATCCATTATTTCACCGCCGTTTCTTCATCACTGATTTCGCCTTGGCCTTTTTTCCCACGGGAAAGTATGGGAATCAGGGCAAAACCCAGGATAACCCCGAGAAGCCCGCCGCCGATTGCAACCGCGCCGCCAGAGAGCGCGGCGACGACATTTTGAATGGAACTCATCGCAACGACAATCGGAATGTACATTGCGCTCCAAAACGCGATTCCTTCCTGGCTCTTCTTGTCCAGCCAGCCGTTATCGATGCCTTTATTTGCCAGGATGATCAAGAGCAGCATGGCAAAGCCGACACCGCCGACATTCGCCTTGACGCCGAGAAGCACGCCGAGCACATCTCCGGCGAAAATGCCGGCAATATAGCACGCCGCAAGCAGCGCTACACCATAGATAACCATGAATTTACCTCCTCAGTACAATTTTTTATTATCACCGCAGGAAAAACAGATCCTGAAAACGACGAAACAACTGAGAATGTCATACTTTATCGAAAAAATAACCTTCGGCAAAAGGGGCGGCATGGCAACAAAATTCACTCATACCGCCTCACTCTCACCTATTAAAGGAGGGTTTACTCGACGATGGCCAGCACCTGACCGGCACGAACCCTGTCCCCTTCCTTGACCTTGTACTCCTTGACAGTACCGGCTACCGGAGAAGGAACGAGCTGTTTCATCTTCATAGCTTCCATGACGATGAGAACATCCTTAACGGCAACGTTGTCGCCAACCGCTTTTTCAAAACGGACGATTTTTCCGGGAACGCGTGATTTTACTTCCATGATAATATCTCCCTTACTTTGATTAAAAATTGTTTATTCCTTAATCACTCGACGATAGCCAGCAACTGACCGGCACGAACCCTATCCCCTTCCTTAACCTTGTACTCCTTGACAACGCCAGCAACAGGGGAAGGAACGAGCTGTTTCATCTTCATAGCTTCCATGACGATGAGAACATCCTTGACGGCAACGCTGTCGCCAACCGCTTTTTCAAAACGGACGATTTTTCCGGGAACACGTGATTTTACTTCCATGATAAAGTCTCCTTTTTCTTAAATTTCCAGGTGTAATTTCTTGACGAACTGTTGGCATCGCATTTTAAGCCGTCACATCACGATAAGTATTCCGTTATCTGCTGACGTTCGAGCAGCGCGACGTCGTGCAGGCTCTTACCCAAAACGGTCTTGGTATCAGCGAAAATCTCAGCAATCTTCACGCCGTAGCCATTGCGGAATTCGACTTCCACATCCATTCTGACATCAGGGTAAAGACGGCGCGCTTCTTCCGCAAAGGCCGACAAGCGTTCCAGAGAAGCCTCCTGAACGAGCAGGTCAAGGTCAGAATCCAAATCGGTATAAGGGAGTCCTGTCGCCATTTCAAGCGCCACAGACCCAAGTACCCCAACTCTCAAATTCATGCTCTGCCCGAGCTTCGCCAGCATGACAGCTGCCTCTATACAGCGATGACGCGGCGTGACAGGCAAATCGATAACATCGTATGGACGCATCACATGACTTACTTCGGCGATAGGCACCCGCGCAGGAATGCGGATGCGGTTATCTTCGAGACGGAGATAATGAACGAACCCGATGGGAATTGTTTCAGGTGAAATTGGTTCATCACGGCGCACGATGCCGGGAATGTCGGCCGGGCCCATGAGAATCTCCTCTACCATATCGAGCATAGTTCCCTGATAAAAGTGCAGCTGCTGCTCTTGCAGGAACAGCTTACCCTTATCGGTAATAAATGCGAGGTCATGTCTTAAAAAGACCTTTTTTTCCATACCGGATCTGCCTTCCCATTCTGTTGATAATCAACCTGCGCCTGGACCAAATCGTCAAAAAGCCGTGTTTTTACCGGGCCCTCAACGATAGCGCCATCACATATATTCTTTACCCCGCCTGTGCCCATTGATGAGTCAGGCGCGAGGCGAAGCACGGTGTGATCAGCGCGCATTTTGACATTTGGCGAAACCCTTACAATGCGTCCCTTGATGCGCAGGATAGTTCGCGCAACCCGCTGAATGGTCGCATTGGAAGCCAGTTTCGTCGCCTCGACGATCGTTTCGTGCTCCGGATAGGCGCGCTCGCGCCGATAGGTGATGATTTTTCCGGCGCTGTCAAGAATATGACCGCTCCTCGAAACGGGGAAAGTGTCCCCCATAGCCAGGCCGCCCACGACAAGCTCCCGCCGTTCTTCTTCGGCTCCCGAAAACGGCAGCAGGACAATATCATCCCTCAGCGGCACGCCATTGAGTACCAACCAGCCAAATTCCTGGCATCCGTAAAGATCGTATACCCTCGCCTGAAGCAGATCAGCGACGGGAAGAAGCTCCAGATCCAGCGGCGTTCCCGCAGTGAGAAGCGCAAGCCCCCGAGGCAGCTCATCCATGACGCCCATACGGCGGGCGTCCTCAAACGCAGCCCGTAAAAATGACGATTCGCCGACGACAGCCCGGGGGGTCTGCTCGTAAAGCGCCACCAAAAAAGCGTCACGGCTTGAACGCGTAAGAAATGAACATTCCAGTCCATGCGCCTTGATGGCGTCGCCTGAAAAAACGTTGACCAGCGGCGGATAAGTCACGAGCAGGCGGTCGCCGGCCACAAGTCCAACCCGGTCAAACACAGCCCGGGAAGCGGCTATGCGGTGCGAAAGCTCCGCATGGGTGACGCCAACGATATTTTGAAATGAGGACGACCCGGTGGTAAAGGTGGTATAAGCAAAATTCAAAGGGGTATGAATCTCCTCAATAACATGCGCGCTGGTAGGACCGGCAATTTTTTTGTCTGCCAGCGAGAGGCGCGTCATTTCCGCCAGCGTTGGCGCCGAACCGAAGTCCCTGACGAGAAGCGCAATGTCTTCGAGCATATAAATCCCCTCCTTCTGCTCCTTCAATCAGGCGTCGATATACTTATCTGCAACGGCGTTAAACTCCGCATCAAGCTTTTCGATGGTGCTGATCCGGTGTGTGCGCCCGCCGCGTTCGTTCCCGAGAATCCCGCGCCCCCACGGTCCCAGGAGTTCATATTTGCCCTCTTTTTTCAGCGCGCGAACCTCGTTTACATGTTTAATGACATACTCGCGCATATTCTCCGGCTCCGGAACGATTTCCTGAACGCCGCCGAGCTGATAGAAAAAGTTCGCGCCGGCTGCGAAAACAGGATTCGTCTCCGAGAGCTCCTCAAGGCGCTCGATGTCCATCTTCGTTATCCGCGAGATAGAGGTGAGGGGCATAACGTGAATCATGACGCCCCACGACTTGTCAAGGGCAAGGATATGATCCGCCTGTAGTCCGTGGCAGAGGAAGGCACCGGAAATCGCGCGGCCGATGACCATCGCGATGATCGGATGCCCGGCCTTACGTGCCTCGGCCAGCGCCAGCTGATATGAGCCCGTCGCCTTATTCATGCCGGCAATCTCTTCCAGCTTACCGGGACCATTGCCCGGCGTATCGACGACGAGAACGATGGCGCGTTTTTCCTCCAGCGGTTTATCCTTATCCGTCTCCATCGTGTCATACACGGCATTGGCCATCTTATAGGCTTCTTCCATCCCGATGACCCCGCCAAAGACAACGGGAAACCTCTCATTGAAGGCTTCAGCGTCATTGGCAATGATTGTGGCCGGCTTACCCTCCAGCAAAACCGTACCGACAACCGCGCCCGGTCCATATTCCGGATCCAGCGCAAAGGAACCGATATGTCCCTCATCGAAGCTGTCCTCGTCGGCGATCATGCCGATCGCGTCGCGGCCGTGACCAACCATGGTTTTCTCTTCATCAAACATCTGGATTCCCTCCTTTTACGGGCGCACGCGGCGCTTAACGACCTTCAGGAATTCGGCGGTTCCCATATCGGGCAGCTTGTCTGGCGCTTCGTTGCCAAAATGCCGCCAAAGGTCCATCGCGTCGCCCGGTTGAAGGTCGCCGACGAGCTTTACGAGCTCCTGCTGCTCCGCAACGAGCTTTTGCGAACCGATACGCCTTCCCTTTTCGATCTCATCCATTGGCAGCGCGGCAACCTTTTTGAGCGCTTCATAGAAGGAGCCGATGGTATCCTCGACAAGATAATTACAATCGCCGACAATATATTTTTGTTTGCCGCCGGTGGTCCGATAGACCAGAGCTTTGTTGGAAGCGTCAAACTCCTCCTTGCCCATTTCCTGCTCGATTACCTCGGGTCCCGTAAGGCCAATCCGCCCTTCCTGACTCATGATAATTACATCGGTTGCCGCAGCCACGAAGCCCATGCCGCCAAAACAGCCGACCTTACTGCCGACTACCGCAACGATCGGGATAATCCTGCGGGCGTCCTGAATCGCGTCCATGACCTCCGCATGAGCCAGAAGACCCGCGTTTGCCTCATGCAGACGAACGCCGCCTGTTTCAAACGAGATGGCAACCAGCGGACGGCGCTCATCATAGTCATCCGGATGCTTTTCTTTGATTTTTGCGGCCACCTTGCGCGCCAGATGGATCGTCTCCACCATCTTTGCACCGTTTACTTCGCCAATCGCTCCGCCGATGAATTTTCCCTCCATCGAAACGATAAAAATCGGATGCTTCCCGAGGAGACCGACGCCAGTCACCGTGCCATCGTCAAATTCGATCGCCGTGCCCAGCACCGGCAAATGAGGGCTGCAAATTCGATCTCGGGGACCGAGGAGTTCAGTAAACGTTCCCTTATCGGCCATACCAAAAGCTCGCTCTCTTGCGCTTGCATTAAAGAAGCTGCTCTTTACCAACTCATCCCAAGCCTTCATGTTACACAGCCTCCTTCGCGGTCGCCTCGGCCCACGCCTGACGAAGCCTCATATAGACGACTATCGGCGTGGCGTTATCATCGTTGATCTCGATACTGACGTTTCCGGCGCCCGTGTCATTTACAAATTTTTTAATCATGCGTTCCCAAACCTTGTCGAAGCCCTTGACAGGCGTCACGACTTTTGCTTTAACGCCGCCCTGTAAATCAATTTTCTCCATCAGGCATTCCATATCGCCGGAACCGGTGACGCCGAGATGGGACCATTCCTTTGCCATCTGCTCGCGATTCGCGGATTCAAATGTGAAATTCAACGTTTGCAAAGCCATATCTGATTCCTCCTTACCAGTTCCGGAATTTAGCCGGCGGATTATAAAGACCCTTTGACCAGACGACAAGATCGTGTACATTCTTGGCCGCAAGGCGTTCGCGCGTAGCTTTGGCAACGTCGATACCAAGATCAGCCGGCGTCTTGATAATGCCTTTTTCACGCAGGCGCTGCGTCTCGTCCGGATCTGCTGCCAGGCCCACCTCTGTGAAGCCGGCGACGCCGCGGATGGCTGCCGTCCGCTCTTCCATGCCTGAGCATTTATGGAGATAAGCGATGCCTTCCTCCGTTACGATGTGTGTGAGATCATCACCGTAAATCATCACCGGTTCGATCGGCAGATTCGCGTTTTTAGCCAGGTCAAAAGCGTCTAGCCGCTCGACAAAACCCGGCGCGAGCTTTTCACGGAAGGTTTCCTGCAGCTGCACGACCAGGCGCTTACCGCGATGCACCGGTCCCCACATCTGTTCAGCCAACCCATATTCCTGACCGGCCTTAAGCCAGGCGCCTGAGGAGTGGCGGCGGCCTTTGGGATCGCAGCCCATGTTCGGCGCTCCGCCAAAGCCTGCGACGCG
>CAJTSO010000049.1:12595-14663 GCA_910579115.1 uncultured Selenomonadaceae bacterium | reverse complement strand
CTGCCGTCGTCTTACGACTCGGCAATCGCTAAGGACGCAGACATGACACTCACTAAATGCTTCCATCGTTTCACTCGGACTCATTAAGTGAGTTAGTCAAGCCGGAGGGGTGACCGACAAAGCGGTTTCAGATTTATTTCACCCCTCAGTCAGCTTCGCTGACAGCTCCCCTAAATGGGAGCCCGTAAGCCGGTTAGCAGTTACCTCAGTCAGTGACTCTGACAATCCCTTGGAGAACGCCCCCAAGCCCAACGAAAAATCCCCTGCCTGCGTACCGGCCGGTACGCAGGCAGGGGACATGACTTACAACGTCACAACGGGGAAACAGACCGACAAAAAATCAGCAGGTGTGGCACTTCTCGTAAAGCCCGGCTTCCTTCAACACCTTCACGGCCAGCGCACCCATATCGACTACGGTCTCCGCCACCTGGATACCCGCTTCATTCATTGCCTTGATCTTGTCCGCCGCCGTGCCGTGGCCGCCGGCGATGATGGCTCCGGCGTGGCCCATGCGCTTGCCCGGCGGCGCCTGGCGGCCGGCGATGAAGCCAACGACGGGCTTCTTCATGTGGCCCTTGATCCAGCGAGCTGCCTCTTCCTCAGCGGTTCCGCCAATTTCGCCAACCATGAGGACGGCTTCGGTGTCCGGGTCATTGTTGAATTTATCCAGCACCTCGATGAAATCCAGGCCCTTCACCGGATCGCCGCCGATACCGATAGCGGTAGTCTGGCCGATACCAGCCAAGGTCAGCTGATAGGCAACATCATAGGTGAGGGTGCCGGAGCGGCTGATAACCCCCACATGGCCCTTCTTGAAAATATGGGTTGGCAGCAGTCCCAAGCGGCACTCGTCAATGGTGATGATACCCGGGCAGTTAGGCCCCAGGAATCTTGTTTTCTTCCCTTCCATGTAGCGGCGGACCTTTATCATATCCTGCACGGGAATATGCTCGGTAATGCAGCAGATAAAATCCAGCCCCGCGTCTACCCCTTCCATGATGGCGTCGGCAGCGAAGCGGGCCGGTACGTACAGCATACCCACATTGGCCCCTGTCTCCTTGACCGCGTCGCTTACGCAGTTAAACACGGGCACCCCGAGAACCTTTTCCCCGGCCCGGCCTGCCTTGACCCCGGCCACCACATTGGTGCCGTAGTCCATGGAAATCTTAGTGTGGAATGTAGCCTGCTTGCCGGTGATGCCCTGAATGAGGACCCGGCTGTCTTTATTTACATAAATACCCATGTCCGTTCCCTCCTCATGCCTCTGCCTGTTTTGCCAGCTCTACAACCTTCTTGGCGCCCTCGCTCATGGTCTTGGCGATGTAAACCATGGGCAGCTTTGCCTCTTCCAGAATGGCCCGGCCCGCATCCACGTTGGTGCCGTCCAGGCGGACCACTACCGGAAGCTTCAGCCCGATGGTTTGGGCCGCCTTCACGACGCCGCCGGCGATAACGTCGCACTTATTGATGCCGCCGAAGATGTTTACAAACACGCTCTTTACCTTGCCGTCAGACTGCATGATGCGGAAAGCGTCGGCAATTTTTTCCACAGTGCTGTCGCCGCCCACGTCCAAAAAATTTGCCGGCTCGCCGCCGTAATACTTGATGATATCCACCGTGGCCATGGCCAACCCCGCGCCGTTTACCATGCAGGCCACGTCCCCGTCCAGCGTCACATAGGAAAGGCCGATTTTCCCCGCCGCCAGCTCCTTGGGATCCTCCTCCGAGTTATCCCGCAGGGCCTCGATTTCCGGATGGCGGAACAGGGCGCTGTCGTCAAAATTCAGCTTGGCATCCAGGGCGACTACGTCATTCTCCTTTGTGACCACCAGCGGATTTATCTCCGCCAGGGAACAGTCCTTTTTCACAAAAACCCGGTAAAGGTTCAGCATCAGGGTGGTAACCTTGTTGATGACCTCCGGCTTAAAATTCATTTTGTAGGCCATGCGGGTAGCCTGGAAAGGCATCAGCCCCACCGCCGGATCGATCGTCTCCTTCAAAATCTTTTCCGGACTGACCGCCGCCACTTCCTCGATATCCATGCCGCCTTCTTCGGAGCCCATCATTA
>CAJTSO010000049.1:0-12585 GCA_910579115.1 uncultured Selenomonadaceae bacterium | reverse complement strand
CCGGTCGACGGCAAAGCTCAGGTAATACTCCTTCTCGATATTGGAACCCTCCTCAATCAGGAGACGGCCAACCTCTTTGCCATGGGGCCCGGTCTGATGGGTGACGAGCACCTTGCCCAGCAGCTCCACCGCGTATTTTTTTACTTCTTCAATGCTCTGGGCCAGCTTTACGCCTCCAGCCTTGCCCCGACCGCCGGCGTGGATCTGCGCCTTTACCACCTTGATGCGGGTGGGCAGGTCTTTTGCCACCCGGGCCGCCTCCTCCGGAGAAAAGGCGGGAGAGCCGTTGGGCACCTTCACGCCAAACTCTCTAAGGATCGCTTTGCTTTGGTACTCATGAATATTCATACCTTCTCCTCCTTGAAACATTCGTATCGACTGAGAAATTTAGCAGAAAAAATTGTTGATTCCTCTTCGTTCTATAACATTTTTTAAGTTTACAATAAAAAAACCGGAGCGTCAAGGCGATACTCCGGGTTTTACATCCGATATTCAAGTATACATAAGCTCCGGCAAAGGTCAGGGCATAAATCACGGCAAGGACTCCCCGCTCTCGCTGACCGGCGGCGCTTCCCGCCCTTCAATGAAGATTTCTCCAAAGAGCTCCGCCTGTCTGGCTATCGCCTTTCCCAGCTTTATAAGCTCCAACAGAGCCAAAAAAGTGGTAATGCACTCCTCCCGGTCAGCGGAGCGGAACAGCCCGGTAAAGAGCAGTCTCTCCTCCGCCGCCAGCCGGTGGAGGATGAAAGCCATCCTGTCCTCCACCGTGTACCGCTCCCGGGGAACGATGACCGCCGGAAGCTCCTTCTCCTCCGCTGCCTCCAGCACCAGGCGAAAGGCGGCGACGAGATCCGATGCCCTCAGCCCCATGGGAGCGGCCCGGCGGATGGGAATATCCATTGGCGGCCGGCCCACAAAGCGTCCCGCCTGCTCTGCTATGGACTGAAGCTTCCCCGAAACCTCCTTGTAGCGGCGGTATTCCAAAATTCGCTCCACCAGCTCTTTTCTGGGATCTGTTTCTTCCCCTTCCTTCGTCTCCTCCGCTGGCTTCGGCTCCTTGGGAAGCATCATTCGGGACTTTATCAGGAGAAGGGTGGCCGCCATCACCAGAAATTCACTGGCCGGCTCGATGGCAAACTCCTTCATTTTGGCCAGGTAATCCAGATACTCCCGGGTTATGACCGCCATTGGAATATCGTAGATGTCAATCCTGTGCTTCTCGATAAGGGAGAGAAGCAGCTCCATAGGCCCGGCGAAAACCGGCAGGTTTACCTTGTACTGTTCGCTGTATTGTCCGTCCATTTCCCTCAAAAAAGGACTGGGAAAAATGAAATCTTCATTTTCCTCAGCCCCAATATTCTAACTTACCATGAAATACAATTCTCACGAGGACCCATTCTCATTTGATTGCCTCCGTCGCCCCATAGGCTCCCCTGTAGGTTGGCATGAGCACTTAATCCGCTGAAAGCGGGTTTAGTGCGAGCCATGCAAACTACTTAGTGAAGCCGAACACAGCGACGGCTGAACTTAGTAGTTTGCAGGAGCTGTCGCTGAAAGCGACTGAGGAGTGAGATAAATCAGTCAACTGCCTCGTCTGTCACCCCTCCGGTCTCCGGCCTACGGCCTTCGACCACCTCCCCTAGAGGGGAGGCTATAGAATGGTGCAGCCATCTCAAAAAGGCTCCCATTTAGGGGAGCTGGCTCCGCAGGAGCCTGAGGGGTGAAAGTATAATCAATTGTGTCTCCCCTTTGGAAGAAGCTTTAGCGTACACGCCTCATCAAATCAGATTTATCGCTTCCCTGACCTCCGCCATCGTCTGCCGGGCGATGGCCCTGGCCTTTACGGCCCCCTGCTCCAGAATCTCATCCATCAGGTCATAGCGGCCCTCATACTTCTGACGGAGAGCGTGCATCTGCCCCATGGCCTCCACCAGCTTTTCCGCCAGCCGCTTCTTGCAGGCCACACAGCCAATCTCACCGGCCCGGCACCGGCATTCGATATCCGGAACCTCCGCCTCGTTGAACAGCTTGTGGAACCTAAAGGCCACGCACACGTCGGGATTTCCCTTGTCGGTCTTTCTTATCCGCTGGGGATCCGTGACGATCAGCTTCACCCGCTCCCGGATCTCATCCGGCGTTGCGGCAAAGGGAATCGTATTGCCGTAGGACTTGGACATCTTCCGGCCGTCGATTCCCGGCAGGACCTTCGCCCGGCTCATGAGGCCCTGGGCCTCCACAAAAATTTCCTTTTTATACAGCATATTGAACCGGCGGACGATTTCCCGGGCCAGCTCCAGATGGGGATTCTGATCCTCCCCCACCGGCACGAAATCAGCCTTGTACAGAATGATATCCGCCGTCATCAGCTCCGGATAACCCAAAAATCCGTAGGTGTTAATATCCTTCCCCTGCTCCCCGAGATTCTGGAGCTTGTCCTTATAAGTAGGGACCCGCTCCAGCCAGGACAAAGGCGTCATCATGGACAGGATGAGGTGGAGCTCCGAATGCTCCTTTACGTGGGACTGGGCAAATATGATGTTCTTCTCCGGGTCAAGCCCCGCCGACAGCCAGTCCAGCAGGAGATTGTAGCTATTCTCCTTCAGCTGGGAGGGATCGGCGTAGGCGCTGGTCAGGGCGTGAAGATCCGCAATGGCAAAAATGCAATCGTAATCCTTTTGCAGCTTCACCCAATTCTCCAAAGCCCCCAGATAATTGCCCAGATGGAATTTGCCAGAGGGCTGCATCGCGCTGAAAATACGGCCTTTACTCATTTATAACATACCTCCAAGGAGCAGGGAAATAATAAAGGTGAACCCGCTGAGGATCAGCCGGGCCAAGGGAATGAGGATATGTCCCAGCACCGGCGTCATCATCATGGCAATCAAAATCAGGAAGCTGTAACGCTCCAGCTGCATATAACGCCAGCGGTGCTCATAGGGAATGATATGGTACAGCACCTTGGAACCGTCCAGGGGCGGCAGGGGGATCAGATTGAAAATCCCAAAGTTGATATTGAAGATAACGATCATCCACAGGACGGTATAAACGCCGCCGGTGACAAAGCCCGGCGCGAACATCCGCAGAAGCACCAGCAGGAGCAGGGAGAAAAAGGCCGTCACGAAATTGGCCGCCGGCCCTGCCAGGGCCGTGAGAATCTCCCCCTTCGTCCGCTCCCGGAAATTCATGGGATTGTACTCCACCGGCTTTGCCCAGCCGAAGCGGGCCACCAGCAGCATCACCAGACCGATGGGATCGATATGGGCCCGGGGATCCAGCGTCAGCCTCCCCATGATCCGGGGAGTAAAGTCACCCATAGCTACCGCCATCCGGGCGTGGGCATACTCGTGAAAGACAAGGGCAATGAGCAGACCGGGCAATCCCGCAACGATGCCCATCAAGTCAAAATCAAACAATTTCCTTCTCCATTCTATCGGCCAGCAGTATAGCCACACACGATTTCGCGTCGATAATCTTTCCGGTCAGAACCAAATCTACCGCCTCCGCCAGAGGAATCTTTACAGTATTGATGAACTCATCCTCATCCAACTTCTGGATCCCCATGGCCAACCCTCTGGCCAGATAAATATATATCTTCTCGTCAGTAAAACCGACCCCCGTGGCAATAGAAGTGAGGAATTTCATCTCCCGGGCGGTACAGCCCGTCTCCTCCGCCAGCTCCCGGCAAGCGCAGACAAGGGGCTCCTCCCCGATCACATCCAGCTTCCCCGCCGGAATCTCCAGCGTAAACCGCCGGACAGGGTAACGGTACTGACGGACGAGGATCACCTCCCCCTCGTCCGTGAGGGGGAGAATGGCCGCCGCCCCGGGGTGCTTTACCCACTCCCGCTCGGCCGTGCGGCCGTTCGGCAGGCTGACCACGTCACGGAAGACGTGAAGCAGGTGGCCCCTGAAGGTCTCCTTGGAGTTTATCCGCTTTTCAATAAATTCGTTATCATCATTCCCGGCCCGGTTCATAAACGTCACTTCCTTCTTTTTCAATGAAAGGTATTATAACCCATTTTTATTTTTTTCTCAATGGTTGGCGGCAAAGTCATTTACCAACCGCCAGCTACCGTCCCCATTCGGCTGTGGTAATACAAAACATCCAGTGAAAATAATAACTTAAAAACACTTGACGAGACAATAACTTTTAAGTATAATGTGAAAAGAAGGAGGGAGGTTCATCTTGCACAAGATACGCTTCTACAGAACCAGGGATGACAGAGAACCGGTAGCCGAGTATATTGCAGAATTAGCAGAGAGGAATGATAAAGACAGCCGTATAAAACTAAAAAAACTAAGAGATTATATTAAAGTTTTAAGCACGCACGGAACGCAAGCGGGGGAGCCTTATATAAAGCACCTTGATGGCGAAATATGGGAGCTTAGGCCGCTTCGAGACAGAATATTGTTTGTGGCGTAGCATAATGGAAGTTATGTATTATTGCATCATTTTATGAAGAAAACAACTAAGACTCCCGCAAGGGAGATTGAAAAGGCAAAAAGAGAACTGGCAGATTTGAGAGAAAACCGTAGCTGAAAATTTTGCTGATGATGTAATAAAAAAAGAAACAAAACTGTCATATTAAAATAGTTTGTTTGATGTTGTATTGTAATAGCTACTAATTGATATAGTGTACTAATAAATATTGTTATAAAAAGGATGAAAATTATGAATAAGGCTATTGGCAGGGACGCTTTAGAATTTATCGACAAATTTTTAACCCCTGAGGAAATATCGGAGAGCGATCTCAGAGTTGCTCTCATTGGCGAACTGATTAAGGCCAGACAGGAAAAGGGCTTTAGCCAAAAGAAGCTGGAAGAAATCAGCGGCGTAAAACAGCCGGTTATTGCCAGAATGGAAAAGGGGTATACAAGCCCTCAGCTTGACACTATTCTAAAAGTATTAGCCCCACTGGGGAAAACCCTTGCCGTAGTCCCGTTGGAACGCGGATGAAAGACTACACCTTCTGAAAGTCCCCTCTGCAGAGGAGACTTTCGGCAACTTCAATCCACCTCTCAGGCTCCCCTGTAGGGGAGCTGTCAGCGTAGCTGACTGAGGGGGTAGTAAAAATCGGCCGATTGCCTATGCTTCACCCCTCCGGTCTCCGGCCTGCGGCCTTCGACCACCTCCCCTAGAGGGGAGGCTTTTAAGGAAACCTGTCACACACGAAAAATCAAACCTATGGCACACGTAAAAATCAACTCTGTCCCACAAAAAAATTCCCCTGCCTTTAGGCAGGGGAATTTCTGTCTGACTAAGCTTTCAATTCTGAAGCTTTATCCGAATCCTTCATTGCTAAAGCATCCATCATAAGCCTTCATTCCTGAAGCTCAATCCTTCAATCAAGAAGTCCTCAATCGCAGGTCCGCAAAAGCGAGGCTTTCGCAGGCTCCCAGACTTCCCTGACAGCTCAGACTATCAGGGGAAGAAGGGCCATACCATCGGGATGACGATAAGGGATACGATGAAGGAAACGATGATCAAAGGAATACCGGCCTTCATGTAGTCCATGAAAGCGAAGCCGCCCGGAGTAAGAACCAGGGTGTTCGGCGGAGTGCCGACCGGGGTAGCGTACGCGCAGGAAGCGGCAACGGCGATAGCCATGAGAACGGCATGAGGATCAGCGCCGATGGACTGAGCGATGGAAATACCGATCGGGCAGAGCAGAGCGGCGGAGGCCGTGTTGGACATGAACTGGGTCAGTACGCAGGACAGAGTAAAGAGCACGGCAGTAACGAAGATCGGGCTCGGGGAGCCACCGAGAATGCCCACAACCTGGTCAGCGACGAGCTTGCCGGCGCCGGTCTTGTCCATAGCGGAGGCAACGGTCATCATACCGGCGAAGAGGAAGATGGTGGTCCAGTCAATGCCGGAATAAGCATCCTGAACGCTGACAACCTTGAGGATAACCAGGAGCAGAGCGCCGATAGTAGCGGCCACATGCAGGGGCAGAGCCTTCAGGTTGAGAGCCATGACGACGACGACGGCAATCATCATGAAGCCGACGACAGCCTGCTTCTTGGGATCTTCATCATCAGCCTTGGCCTCGGCGGCGAACTCGTCATCCAGAGCGCCAGCGTCGCCGACATT
Source organism: uncultured Selenomonadaceae bacterium (assembly GCA_910579115.1). Taxonomy (GTDB): domain Bacteria; phylum Bacillota; class Negativicutes; order Selenomonadales; family Selenomonadaceae; genus RGIG250. The sequence goes on along the minus strand of CAJTSO010000049.1, from coordinate 6,491 downwards.
CTCATCCCGGGCCGGGAAGAAACGCTTGCCGATGAGAGCCATGTAAGCGATGGTAGCAGCAGACAGAGGAATACCGATCCAAGCGAACTCGAAGAAGCCGAATTCCTTCATGCCGGCAGCGCCGAGAGCGCCGGAAGCGATGATGTTCGGCGGGGTGCCGATGAGGGTGATGATACCGCCGGCGCCGGCCGCAAAGGCCATAGCCATGAGCTGACGCTTCTTGGAGAGGCCGGAGGTCTCGCAGATACCTACGACAACCGGGAGAAGAGCGGCAGCGGTACCGGTGTTGGAGCAGACGGCAGACAGGAGGCTGGTAATAGCCATAACGCCGATCATGAGGCTGTTCTCGCCGGAACCAACGGCGTTAACAACGGCGATACCAACCTTCTGAGCAAGACCGGTCTTAAACATAGCGGAAGAGAGAACAAACATGGCGGCGAAGAGCACAACGGTGGAGTTGGCCAGGCCGTTGTAAGTGGTCTTAACCGGGACGAAGCCCAGCACGCCGCAAGCGGTAGCGCCAGCCATAGCGGTAACTGCCAGAGGAATAATCTCCGTTACGAAGCAGATAGCGACTACAGCCAGCACGATTAAACACTGCACTGCTTTAGACATAATAACCCTCCTATGTGTTTGAAAGACGTTCTAAACACACAAACGAAAATCTACAGGATCCGGCAGTCCCGGAAGGACCGCCGGTCTGTATAAAAATTTCAGGGATCGATTGTCGCCGAAGCGACACCTGATTGAACAGGTATCCCGAAAGGGATTACTTGTTCGGGGTACCGAGGATAGCCAGCATGGCGCCAGCCGCAACAGCGGTACCGATAACGCCTGCTACGTTCGGGCCCATGGCCTGCATCAGGAGGAAGTTGCCCGGGCAGGCTTTCTGACCGACAACCTGGCTGACGCGGGCGGCCATCGGAACAGCGGATACGCCGGCAGAACCGATAAGCGGGTTGATGGTGCCGCCCATGACCAGGTTCATAATCTTGGCGAACATGAGACCGGCCCAGGTACCGCCAGCAAAAGCCACGAGGCCCAGGCAGATAATCTCAATGGTCTGGAGCCGGAGGAAGTCATCGGCGTTCATAGTCATACCGGTACCGGTACCCAGGAAGATGGTGACAATGTTGCAGAGCGCGTTCTGAGCGGTGTCGCTGAGACGGTCGGTGACACCGGACTCACGAAGCAGGTTGCCCAGCATGAGCATAGCGATAAGAGCAGCTACCGGCGGAAGCAGGAGGCTGATTACGATGGTGCAGACAACCGGGAAGACGATCTTCTCGAACTTGGAAACCTGACGGAGCTGGCCCATGCGGATTTGACGCTCAGCCTTGGTGGTGAACGCCATCATGATAGGCGGCTGAATCAGCGGAACGAGAGACATATAGGAGTAAGCGGCAACGGCGATAGCACCCAGGAGCTCCGGAGCCATCTTAGCGGACATGTAGATAGCGGTAGGGCCATCTGCGCCGCCGATGATACCGATAGCGGAAGCCTGATGCGGGGTGAAGCCGAGAGCCATAGCGCCGAACAGAGCGATGAATACACCGAACTGAGCGGCAGCGCCGAGGAGAATGGTGTTCGGGTTCGCAAGCAACGGGCCGAAGTCGGTCATGGCGCCTACGCCCATGAAAATCAACGGCGGGAATACTTCGTATTTGATACCGAAGCTGATGAGCTGCATAGCGCCTGGCTCGTCCAGCATGTGGGTAGCAGGGAAGTTAGCGATAATGCAGCCGAAGGAGATCGGGCCGAGCAGAAGCGGCTCAAACTCTTTGGCGAAAGCCATATACATCAGAATGCAGCCGACGAGCATCATGATGACATTACCCATGGTCAAGCTATAGAAACCAGAGTCATGCCACAGAGCCTGGAGGGCTGTACCGAATGCGTCAAAAATACCCATATTAGATAATTCCTCCTTAGTGACTAACCAACAGGTTGTCGGTGGTTAGCCCTACTGTCATACCTTGTTGGCGATACCGACGGCGCGGCCGGCATTCTTCCAAGTGGTAGATTCCACCGGACGAACGGTTACGATCTTTACATCGTCTCCCTCGTAAGCGGCAACAGCGGCGGCAATAACAGCGATTACAGCACTGTTGTCAGCCTTCGGCGCAGCGACGGGCGCGGCAGCCGGAGCCGGTGCAGGGGCGGCCTTAGCAGGCGCTACCTCTTTTTTTTTGTTGGTAGGATCAACAGCGTGGATGACACGAATCATGATGCACAGACCAAACAGTACGGCAAATACGATGGTCATGTTGATCAACATGATTGTTACACCCAATTGAATGTTACCCATAGAGTTTTTCACCTCATCTGATTGCCCGACTATCCATCGGGCTGATAATAACGACTACGGAAACGCAATCCCTTCGGACTGCTGCCATCTCTCCCCCTTTCATTCCAGTCCCCGGCAAGATCTGTCATCCATCTGCCGGTTTCCTGGCGGACTGCCGAAGCTACCGGGCCGGCTTTCGCTCCACGAGCAAATCCGTCCGTTTCGTGAGTTCCGTCCGGCTCACCACTCCGGTGCCTTTGCAGCGGCCGGGAGCCTCAGCTCCTCCACCCAACAGCCGCAGCGGGCAGTTATGAATATGAATTAGCTCCGGAAAAGGGCGCCTCTGCCTCGTGTACCGCAAAGGACATCCTTCTCCACTTATGTGATAGATTATAACAAATTATTTTCACTGTCAAGCGAAATGAAAATATACTGAAAAAAAATTCGCCCCCCTTGACAGGGAGGCGAGTTTGTGAGCAAGGGGGAATTTGACGTCACCCCTCCGGTCTCCGGCCTGCGGCCTTCGACCACCTCCCCTACAGGGGAGGCTTTCAGTGCGAGCCATGCCAACCTGGAGGGGAGGCTATTAGCGGAGCTGTTTTACCCTTTCATCATAAATCCCTAATTCCCCCAGGTAGGCCAGCGCAGCATTCAGGCCGTCACAGGCGGCGCTCATGATTCCTCCGGCGTAACCCGCCCCTTCGCCGATAGGGTACAGTCCTCCGTGGGAAAGAGACTGATAGCTTTCCCGATGGCGGATTATCCGGCAGGGGGCCGACGACCGCATTTCCACGCCGGTGATGGGCACGTCAGGAGCGCCGAAGCCCTTTATCTTCCGGTCAAAAGCAGGCAGGGCCGCCGCCAGGGCCCCGGTGACAAAGTCCGGCAGGCATTCGGCCAGCCGGGAATTTTTTACTCCCGGACGGCAGGTAGGAGAAACGCAGAAATCCCGGGTGTCACAGCGGGGAGCACCCTCTGCCGCGGCCAGGAAATCTCCCACGGCCTGGACGGGGGCCCGGTAGTCTCCGCCGCCAATCTGAAAGGCCAGCTCCTCGTATTTCCGCTGAAAGTCGATGCCTCCCAGTATGGCCCCGCCAAAATCCTCCGGCCGGACGTTTACCAGCAGGGCCCCGTTGGCCACGCCGCTGTCCCGGGCATGGAGGCTCATGCCGTTGGTAACCAGCCGTCCCGCCTCGCTGGCGGCGGCTACCACCTGACCGCCGGGACACATGCAGAAGGAGTAGACACTGCGGCTGCCGGGCCTGCTTCTATCCTGCCAGGTAAGGGAGTAGCCGGCGGGAGGCAGAGACGGCCCGCCAGCGAAGGTGACCGCCGGCCGGCCGTACTGGGCCCGGTCTATAAGCTCCTGGGGGTGCTCGATGCGGACACCTACCGCAAAGGGCTTCGGCTCCATGGCCACTCCCTGCCTGAACAGCTGATGGTAGGTGTCCCGGGCGGAGTGGCCGATGCCCAGGAACAGGGCGGCGGTCTTTATCCGCTGGCCGTCTTCGGTAACGACGGCGGTGATATTTTGCCGGCTGTCAAATTCCAGCTCCTTCACGGCCGTCAGGAACCGCACCTCTCCCCCCAGGGCGATGATTTCCTGCCGGAGATTCTTTACCATGGGAACCAGCTTATCGGTGCCGATGTGGGGCTTGTGGAGAAATTTTATCTCTTCCGGCGCGCCGAAATCCACCATGGCATCCAGCACATCCCGAATGAGGGGGGAGTCCACCCGGGTGGTGAGCTTGCCGTCGGAAAAAGTCCCGGCCCCACCCTCGCCAAACTGGACGTTGGCCGCCGGGTCAAGGGGGCTTCTTCCTGCCCAGAAATCCGCTACCCTGGCCCGGCGGCTTTCCACGTCAGCCCCCCGCTCCAGCACCAGCGGCGAAAGACCGGCTCTTGCCAGCAGGAGGGCGGCGAACATTCCCGCCGGGCCGAAGCCAACAACTACGGGACAGGCTGCCTGTTTTGAAATCGCCTCTCCCTTTTCCCGCATTTCCGCCGCAACTTCCCAGAGGACAGGCGCTGGCTCCGGCGCTGGCGTGAGATTTTTTATTCCGTTCCGGCCGCGGCGGTTGGCCGCCAGAAATTTTTCCTCCGCCTTCGCTCCCCCGGCCAGAGAAAACTCCAGCTGGTAGACAGAACAAATTGGTGCTCCGTTGCGGCGGCGGGCATCAAGACCCTGACGCAAAACAGCCGCCTCACCTATAGCGTGAAGCGGCAATCCAAGGCGAGCCGCCAATGCTTCCACCGGAGGCTCGGTATTATTGAAGGAAACTCCCCAATCTTTGGTGATGGGAACGTGAAAATCCGTAATTCTGAGCATTACTTTCCCTGCGCTTTTTCTTTCGTGGAAATATCAACCTTTACCGTTCGGTCAATGACGACTACATCCTGAATGGGACGAAGGAGGACATTCACCGAGAAGATCCCGTTAATGATATTCTCCGGCTCAATCTCCGAAAGATCGATTTCTCTGGTAGCGATGGTTTGAAGCTTGTCAATGACTTCCTTCTGACCGGTAATCTCAATCTTTGCGGGGTTGATGGATACCTTGTCCAGACTAAGACCTTCCGGCAACTGTCCAGTCAGCACCGGACTTACGGTGACGATTTTCTTTGACAATCCCCTGGCCAGCTGAACAGAGGCAACTACCACAGTAGGGGACACAGTCACATCTTCTATTACCCGGCTCTGACTATTCACTGGCAGCAAGGGTACCTGCTGGGAGAAGTCCGTGTCATGCCTGTTCAGGGGGACATAGGCAATGAGCCTTGATACCTGTCTCGCCCGGGAGGCAGGGCCGATGACCTCCGCCTGCTCCAGGTCGCCGCTGACGCTGGCCAGGGTGATTCCTTCGGCGGGAGAGCCGGTGGGGATAAGCCTGATATCCACCAGCTTTTTCTCAATGGGGTCGACGAATACGGGCAACTCCGGCGGGTTCACCTCGATCAGCTCGAAGCCGTGAGGCAGAATGACATTTACCCTTTCCCTGGTCCGACCGTCCGGGAGATCCTCCGCGTCCAGCTCGGCCCGAAACTCATTACTGGCCGTGGACATGAAGTAGGATCGCAGGGCCCTGACTCTTATATTTATCTTGTTTTCTTCCAGAGAAACCACTTTTCCGTCAGGAATATTTACCAGCTGTACTTCTCTTTTTATGGTAGCCTCAACAGAGGGGTTCTGGTTGTTCATAACGTAGAACCAAAGCACAGTGGCCGTGAGGATGGCCATTATCTTTACGGGAAGGTTCCGATGAAAAATCCGATGAAAAAATGTCATTTTTCAGCCCTCTTAATGCGGGACTTGGCTGCCAGATACAGCTCCTTGAAGTTCAGCTTTTCCTTCTTCTCGGTGGGGAACACGGTTTTCAGCCGCTCCTGAAGTGCCAGCCGGGTGATATTGCGCTTGATGTGGCCCCGCTCCGCAATGGACACGATGCCTGTTTCCTCACTGACCACCAGGGCCAGGACGTCTACCTGCTCGGAAATACCGATGGCGGCCCGGTGACGAGTACCCAGCTCATGAGGAATGTTGGCGTTCTGGCTGTTGGGAAGTTTCGCCCCGGCCACCATGATCCGGCTGCCCCGAATGATCACCGCCCCATCGTGGATGGGAGTATTGATAAAGAAAATCTGGTTCAGCAGGTCGGCGGAAATCACCGCGTCCAGCTTGGTACCGTTTTTTTCGTCGATGATATCGTTCAGGCGAGTGCTCCGTTCACAGACGATGAGCGCCCCCGTGCGGGACTTGGACATGGAGTCTACCGCGTCGCAGATTTCCCGGATGCAGATTTCCGATTCTTCTTCCGCAAAGACTTCATAGGGAGCAAAGAACCGTCCCTGTCCAATATGAGCCAGCGCCCGCCGCAGCTCCGGCTGAAAAATCACCGGCAGGGCCACCATGAGGACGGTCACTGCCTTTTGCAAAAGCCAGTCGATGACGTGAAGCTCCAGAGCTCCGCAGATACCGGTCAACAGCAGCAGGGACACGATGCCCTTCACCAGGGTGATGGCGCTGGTATCCTCCAGCAGCTTGTAGCAGTGATAAAGGATAACAGCCACGATGATGATGTCAACGATATCCAGAATCCCTACCGTCATCAGGAGTCCCCTGACCTGATGGGGAAGGGACAGATTTGATACGGAAAAAAACTCTGAATCCATGTGGCCGCCTCCTTTCCGGAAATTTTTATTATCTG
>CAJTSO010000048.1 GCA_910579115.1 uncultured Selenomonadaceae bacterium | reverse complement strand
GCAGAGGACCTTAGCGATTGCCGAGCGTAGCGATGGCAGAGCTTAGGGAGTCGCAGAGCGTGTTTTCGGCAGACTTTATTTGCGAGATCAAGGTTACAATGGTCTTTGACTGCTCACCGCCAGTCAGTAGAACCTGCCTCGTATTTTCCTGAACTACTGCTTTATCCCATTCAACCTTTTGACTTATTATAAAATGCCAGATTTCAATGAAATAAAGGTGAAAAAGTCAAACTTTAAGGAAATTTTAATAAAAGGACGCCATCCCCGCTCTAGTGCTGGCCTTTGATTTCTTGTGATAAACCGCACTCCCGATTCGCTTTTCGTACACACAATCCAGTTTTTCCACAGCGTCCACAAATTTTTGTAGCCAATTTGTAGCCATGTTTGGTTCACCTTGAAGCCAGTCGAAACTACTGTAAAGGAGTACACTGCCATGAGAAAACTTTTATCCTGCGCTTTCAACATTGATACTGGCAATGTTGAACCGAAATATTCTGACGGAAGTCAGATTAGCATCTACTGTCAGGATGTCAAGGACTCTGTTGAAACTACGATTCGTATCAGAGCTGAAATGGATTGGTTAATCTATAATACCCCACTGGAGTACATATCAATGGCGTTGACGGAATGTTGGAAGATTATCTCAGAAAGGCCTCGGGTAATCACAGTATGGAAAACTACAACTGAATCTATTCTACCAACCGAGTGTCTTATAGACACTCAGTTGAACTTGCCTTAATTCATAACAATATAAATTCTGTTGGACACTTATTACATACTTTGCTATTTTGCTTCTACAGTTTGGGTTACGGATTAAGCCAATCCCGGTCAGGACGAGCTAAGAGGCGGGCATTGTTCATTGCCTGATCGAGCGTTAGGCAAGTTGATGCACGGTACATTGTTCCATAATCTTCTACGACTATTGCCAAATCAGCTGTGTCTGGTGCAGCTAAGCATAGTGGTATCAATAATTGAATTGTTCCGGAAGTTATAAAATATTGCGGGACTGCAATTTTATAGTTACGACGAAGCCTTTCTTTGGCGGCATTTACGCTGCCATCAATGAATAATTGGAGTTGATAATCAGGCATTGTTGAAAAAGGATTTGGGAATCGGGCTTTATTATCTTGAATAATATGTTCAACATTTACAACTAGTTCTTTTCTAGGATCAAAAATAAGCTTAGTTGGGTCTTCCCAGTAAAACGCCATTTCGGGCAACTTGGTATACCTCCGAACTTCGTTATCTCCTTTTCGGAAAAATTTTGAAAAATACCAATAGCAGTCTATATTGGGATTTGTATTTTCGCAAAACTGCATATATATTGGTTCATGCTGCACTTTTGAGAGCAACCCTGTATCAAAGCAGCAAAATCCCAAATCACTAGAATATGCAACCTTTTTCTCACGAGCTAATCTAATATAAGTGTTTCGAATATAATTTTCCAATATTGGATAAGCTGTCGTTGTCTCAGTATTATGATAACTCCAGTCCTCAGTCTCTACTAAGTTTGCTAAACTTTCAATCACACCATAAAATTCAGCAATTTGTGCAAAATCATAAAGGGACTCTGGGAGGTCAAAAACATCATGCTTCATGGTTGAACTTCCTTTCTTAATTTGTAGCCTATGACCTTTTTTCTGAAATTTTCATAATATAGTCGCTAATCTTTTGCTGAACTTCCAACTCGTAACTATTCAGCACAATCATGTTAGAGGGTACATTTTTTAGTTCATTTATATCCGCAGTTTTCTGTAGTATAAGCACTAGAAAACTGCATCTTCTCTTTGCTCCTGCGTCACTAAGCAACTTTATTGCTTGGATTACTGTTTCGTCCAATTTCTGAATTTTAATTGCAATGGGTGCATTCAAACAATGCTTTTTAAGGATTGCGTCAATACCTCTATTTCTCTGAACAATATCGCAGTTAAATTGCCGCAAAATAGCCAGTTCTTTTTCGGATTTAGATAAATATGCTTGAGAACCAATTTTTAACAGCATAGATTCTGTTTTTGATGGCACCTCTAATCGTTTTCTGCACAATTCAATGGCAGAAGGGTTGGTATCAATCCCTATATAATTACGTTGAAGTAACTTGGCTGCAACAAGAGTTGTACCACTACCGCAAAAAGGGTCTAAAACCAAATCACCCTCATCTGTACTTATGCGGATGATTCTTTGCATAAGTTCAACAGGTTTTTGTGTCGGATATCCAATACGTTCTCTAGCTTTCGGGTTAAGAAAAGGAATATCCCATACATCAGCCATGGGAACCCCACGCTTTTCCTTAGCCATAACGATATTCCCACTCTTATCCCGCTTATAACTAGCTTTGCCTACTGCATTTCTCTCTCTTTCCTGTAAAATCTGATCTACATTTGTAGTAGGTGAATATTCTCTATAGATTACATTAAACATGAAGTTCTGTGATTTGGAGTAGAAAAAAATGGTTTGATGCCCCGCCAGAAGTCCTTTTTTTGAATTTGACCAGCGTTTGTAGGTCCAAATGATTTCACTTCTAAAATTATTTTCTCCAAATACCTCATCCAATATCATTCTGATGTAATGAGATGAAGAAGTATCACAGTGAAGAAAGATTGAACCTGTGCTTTTCAGAACGCGATGCATTTCCAAAAGTCTTTCTTTAATGAATGATAAATAAGACTGCCGAGAATCCCAGATATCAGAAAAACCGTAGAAAGTCCCATTAGAATCTTGAGATACTTGGTTCTTCTGCGTAAAGAATGGTGGATCTAAATAAACCATATCCACGGTTTCTTTTGTCAATGTTTTTATACCATTCAAGCAATCACCATGAATCAGCATAGTATCATCATTTCTCCCTAGAAAGCGCAATTTTTTCAAGGATTTCAAGTAGGTCAATATCAGTCAATTCATGGATATACTGCCATGCGCTATCACCATAAAAATACTGTCCACCTATTCCTTGATATAATGTTTCTAGTGTTTCTTGAATTCTTATTGCTTGCGTACGTTGCGGGTAATAAAACATTACTCTAATTGGCGTATAGCCTTTCTCACGAATAACCCTTACTCGTGTGTGTTCCTTTGTAATATGATCTCCATCTGTTGTTGCATCTCTCCATTTGATTTCGTGAGCAGCATTGCCGACTAAACAATCGATCTCAAATGTTTTGGGGCGACTTCCTAATGTATTGGGTATTTTCACCTTTGCAGAATCAGGAAATTTATGTTTAATACAGATAATAGCGGCTTCCTCTAAAAATGCACCAGCGTATTTATATAAAAAACGTCCTTTATTTTGATAAAGATCAATTAAATGTCCTTCATCATTTGTAACCCCAAGTACACGGTACAAAAGATAGTGGGAAGTATCATCGTCTTCCATCTCTTTTTCTCTCATATCAACCTGCTTTTTTAATTCTATGGCATACCTATCCGCAAGGCTTTTTATAGTTGCAAAAACATTCTGTTCCATACAATCTCCTCACTCTTTAGCTTCCAGCCGCTGCAAGGTTAGCTGCCGATCGACCGTCAGGGATCACGTCCGTCCCAGAACCTCCATCAGCTTATCATAAGCCTGGTCAACGCTGATGGCATCAAGGCAGTCTATCCCCTTCGGGCAGGCCCGCTTCCGGCAGTTGGCACAAGGGTGCCCGGCAAGCAGACAGTCCTTCTCCATCCCATAGGGGCCGCTGCGCTCCGGCGCCGTAGGCCCCATCAACATTACCGCCGGTGTTTTCAGAGCTGCCGCCAGGTGGACCGGCCCCGTGTCTCCCCCCAGCACCACTGATCCTTTCCGGATCACTGCCGCCAGCTCCTTCAGGCTGGTCTGATTTACCAGAGACAGGGGGGGGATTGCCACGCAGCTGTTTATTTCTTCCCTGAGGTTCTCGTCAACGGCGCCGCCCCCCACAAAAACGGGAATTATGCCCGCTTCAAAAAGCCGGTCGGACAGCCGGGCGTACTTTTTCGCGGGCCAGCGTTTGTTTGGCCAGTTTGCCCCGGCCGCCAGGATGGCCAGGGGCTTTCCCTCCCCGGCTCCGGCCCGGCGGAGCAGCTCCATTGCCGACCATTCTTCCCTTTCGGAGACCGTCAGGGGAAAGACTACTTCATCCACCCGGCAGCCTATGGCCCGGGCCACGTCAAGATACCGCTCCACGATGTGGCCGTTGGCGTTAGGCCCCACCACCGGCGTGGACACCCGGTCGCTCAGCTCCCGCATATATTCGCTGCCGTAGCATTTTTTTGCCCCGGAAGCCCAGACGATAGCCGCCGACTTAAAAAGTCCCTGCAAGTCAAGGGCATAATCAAAGCCCTCCGGCTTAACCGCCGCCGCCCTGATCCTCCGCCGCAGAGGGCTAAACTCCTTGAGAAAGCCTCCCAGAGACTTGAACTTTTTCTTCTCAAAGGTGATAATTTCATCAACGAGGGGATTTCCCTCCAGCAGGGGGCGGGCCGTCGGCTCCACTGCCCAGACGAGGCGGGCGTCGGGATAGGTTTCCTTTATGGCATAAGATACCGGCAGAGCATGGATGACGTCCCCGATGGCGCTGAGCTTCACCACCAGAATTGACAATGGCTTCTTCATGGCCGTCCACCGGCTCCTGACTGTCCGGCGGAAGCCCGGGCAATAATGCCGGAGGTGGACCGACCCGGCGCCAGATTGATGAAGGCAACATCTCCCCCGTAGTCCTCCACCAGCTCCGCTTCCGGGAGGGTTTCACGGGTGTAATCCGCCCCTTTGGCATAAACCGATGGCTTCAGAGCGGCAATGGTCTCGGCGGCTGTATCCTCCGCGAAAATCGTCACATAGTCCACGGCCTTCAATCCCAGCAGCACCTCCGCCCTGTCCTGCTCTCCATTCACCGGACGGGCGGCCCCCTTCAGGCGGCGGACGGAGCCGTCGCTGTTCAGCCCTACCACCAGCAGGTCTCCCCGCTCTCTGGCCGCCGTGAGATAGCGGACGTGGCCCGCGTGGATGATATCAAAGCAGCCGTTGGTAAAAACCACCCGGCGCCCCTTTTCCTTTTCGGCGGCGCAAAGCGCTGCCGCCTCGCTTCTCGTCAGCAGATTTTTCATTCCTTACCTCTTCTGTCCAATACTATTGATCTGATAAATTTCCCCACAAGCCAAAAGCTGTTCATTATCACGAGCCTCATTATAACATTGTCGTTCAAGAAAACGCCACAGCATTTTTCCTCCTTAACATAAATCCCGGAAAATACAGTTTCTGAAGAAACCGTCTATCCACGCCGGTACCTGAGGAAGAAATCTTTTAGTCGTTATTCTGCGTCCGTTTGTGATATAATACAAAAATACAACGATTTTTAATCAGAGAAATATTCAAATAAAGGAGCATACACCCATGACAGAAAAGATTTTCCCGGTGGCCCCGGACAAGCTGGAAGAAATCATCAAGGAGTACCCCACTCCATTCCATATCTACGATGAGGCGGCCATTCGCCAAAATCTCCGCCGCCTCTTCAAGGCCTTTGCCTGGGCCCCGGGCTTTCGGGAGTATTTCGCCGTAAAGGCCGCCCCCAACCCCTACCTGCTGGAGATAATCCGGGAGGAGGGGGGCGGCTGCGATTGCAGCAGCCTGCCGGAGCTGAATCTTGCCCACATGGCGGGGGTAAAGGGCGAAAATATCATGCTTACCTCCAACGACACTCCCGCCGATGAATTTCAGCGGGCCCTCCAGCTGGGAGCCATCATCAACCTTGACGATATTTCCCACATTGACTTCCTGGAGAAAAACGCCGGGTTCCCCGCCTGCCTCTCCTTCCGTTACAACCCCGGGGCAGCCGTAAAGGGAAACGACATCATCGGCAACCCCCTGGAAGCGAAATACGGTCTCACCCACGACCAGATAATCCACGCCTACCGCATTGCCCGGGACAAGGGAGTGAAGCGCTTCGGCCTCCACACCATGGTTATCTCCAACGAGCTTCAGGAGCAATCCTTCATCAATACCGCCCGCCTCATGTTCAAGCTGGCGGCGGAAATAAAGGAAAAGCTGGACATCAAGCTGGAATTTGTGAACCTGGGAGGCGGCATCGGTATTCCCTACCGCCCGGAGCAGGACGCCGTGAATATGGAAAATGTCTCCGCCGGAATAAAGGCGGCCTACGAGGAAATAATCATCCCCGCCGGACTCCAGGGCCTGTCCCTGGCCATGGAGCTGGGTCGCTGTATCACCGGTCCCTACGGCTATCTGGTGGCCACCGCCATCCACGAAAAGCAGACCTATAAAAATTACATCGGCCTGGACGCCTGCATGGCGAACCTTATGCGCCCGGCCATGTACGGCGCTTACCATCACATAACGGTGGTTGGCAAGGAAAACGCCCCCCATGACCACACCTACGACGTTACCGGCTCCCTCTGTGAAAACAATGACAAATTCGCTATCGACCGGCAGCTGCCCAAAATCGACCGGGGCGACCGGCTCATCATCTTCGACGCCGGGGCCCACGGCCACGCCATGGGCTTCAACTACAACGGCAAGCTCCGCAGCGCCGAGCTTCTCCTGCGGGAGGACGGCAGCGTGAAGCTTATCCGCCGGGCGGAAACCCAGGCGGACTACTTCGCCACCCTCCATTTTGAAGGCTCCAAATTCTGATGTAATTACCTCCTCGAAAGCCCTTTTTTTAGAGGGGCCCGACAAAAAAGCCTCCCCTATAGGGGAGGTGGCGGCGTAGTGCAACTCCCTAAGCCCTGCCATCGTCTTATGACTCGGTAATCGCTAAGGTCGTCTGCATGACACTCACTAAATTTGTCCATCGCTTTGCAACTCCCTAAGCTCTGCCGTCGTCTTACGACTCGGCAATCGCTAAGGTCGTCTGCATGACACTCACTAAATGTGTCCGTCATTTCATTCGGACGCATTAAGTGAGTTAGTCGAACTCGGATTCATTAAGTGAGTTAGTCAAGCCGGAGGGGTAACATATAATCGGTTTGATAGCCCCCCCTCCAGGGGAGGTGCCCGAAGGGCGGAGGGGTGACAGACAAATCAATGGGTTTCCTGCTTCACCCCTCAGTCGCCTCCAGCGACAGCTCCACTGGAAGGGTCTGTTAGACGGATTAGCAGTTACTCCTGCGCTTCAGAAAGGAATCCGGAACATGAAAAGCAACCTTGCCATTTTCAGCGGCGTGGAATTCAAACCAACTATCGCCCGAAGACTACTTATTCTTCTTCTGGCCCTCGAGCTTATTTTGGCCTTTTCCGCCCTGGGCTTCTTTCAGGCGGGCGCAGCCGTGTCGTTATCCGTCACCTTTGTGAGCATTATTATCTTGCTGGCGGCCATGGTTTTCGGTCCCCTGTCCGGAGCCGCCGCCGGCCTGATATTCGGCCTCTGCCGTATGTGGCGGAGCGACACCTCACCCCTTTCCCCGCTGGATCGGCTTCTTTCCCCCTGGTACAGCGGTGACTTTGCCGCCAGCCTCATAGCGGCCATCCTCCCCAATGTCCTGGCGGGGCTCGTTATGGGACTGGCCTTCAGCTTCATATTCAGCCACCTGCCCAAAAAACTCCAGCCGGCGGGGGTGGCGGTTCTTTCCTGCCTGGGACTCTACCTTCACCGCTTTCTTTCCCTGCTCATTCTCTGGTGGGTATTCCCCAAATGCGGCCTCACAGTCAGCCAGGCGGTATTTCCCGGCTTCGGCGCCCTCATCCTCATCAAATGGGCTCTGTGCGCCATCGCCGCCGCGGGGGTTTACCGGCTGCTTTCAACCCCCAAGATTCTGGCTCTCCTGAAGGAGCATGAGGAGGTATCCGCTGAACCGGACGCCAAAATTAACCGGACGCTCGTCTGCTCCGGCATCGCCTTTTTGGCTCTCGTCGCCGCCCTCTTCTTCTATGCCGCCGACAGCCGGAAGGGGCTCCTGCAAACGGCGGGACCGGTCTCCCTTCCGGAGCTTCTCAGAGGACTCGACTCCCTCAGCCTCCAGACGGTTGCCGCCCTGGCCGCCGCCATGGTCATCATCGACCTGGCGATGCTCTGGCAGCGGGAAACTTACCTCATCGCCAAGAAAACCCATGAGCAGGAAGTCCGGGAAATCGCCGAAAAGAACCAGCAGGACCAGCTGAAGCTGGTATCCACCATGAGCAGTATCTACTGCGAAACCTACTACATCGATCTGCCCGCGGACCGAAATCAGCCCTGCACCTTCGTGGCCATGAAACAGCCCCAGGAGCTCAGGGAAATCATTCCCCCTTCCGGTGAGTGCAGCGACTTCGTCCGGGAAGGCATTATCGACCGGGTTATTGAACCTGAATCCCAGGAGGCAATGCTGGCCTTTCTGGACGCCGGCACCATGGCCGGCCGGCTCCTTAAAAGCGGCGGCAGTATGCTGGCCGAATTTAAGCACAAGATTCACGGCTGGTGCCGGGCTTATCTGATACTGGCGGAAAAGGACGAGGAAAACAAGCCCCGCCGGGTCCTTCTGGCCATTCTGATCATCGACGAGCAGAAACGGCAGGAAATGGAAATGCAGGAAGCCCTCACCGCCGCCCTGGATAACGCCACCAGCGCCAATGCCGCCAAGGGCAACTTCCTGGCCCGGATGAGCCATGACCTCCGCACCCCCATGAACGACATTCTGGGTATCACAACCATTGCCGGTACCCATCTGGACGATATAAACCGGGTCAAGGACTGTCTCAACCGGATCAACCAGTCCGGCAAACAGCTCCTTTTCCTCATTAACGAAATCCTGGATATGTCCCAGATCGAATCCGGCGGCCTGGAGCTCATCAGCGAGGATTTCTCCCTGCCGGAGCTGCTGGACGACCTTTCCCCTCTCATTACCTCTATGGCCGCCGAGAAAAAGCAAAAGCTGGAATTTACGGTCAGCAATTTCTATCACGAGGAATTTGTCGGAGACAGCCGCCGTATCCAGCAGATATTCATGAGTCTGGTGGATAACGCCATCCGCTTCACCCCGGAGGGCGGCTCCATCAGGATAACCGCCGAAGAAACCGCCAGCAACCGGCTGGATGTGGCCCACTTCAAATTCACTATTGAGGATACCGGCTGCGGTATTCGGGAGGAAGATCTCCACAACATCTTTGAGCCATTCTTCCTGCCGAAGGAGCCTCAAATCGCCCGCTTCCAGGGCAGCGGCCTCGGGCTCCCCATCGCCCAGAATCTCGCCCGGATGATGCTGGGGGACATTCAGGTGAAAAGCGTTTACGGCGAAGGCTCCACCTTCACCGCCACCTTCTCCCTGCCCATTCACAAGGGCGGCGTCTCCGCCAACGGCGGGGAACGCCTGGGCCTGAAGGTGCTGGCCGTATCCGATCAGCCCATTGCCGCTGACGCCCTCTGTGAAACCATGAAGCAGGTAGGGGTCGAGGCCCAGTGGATAGTTTCCGGCAACGCTGCCATCAAGCGGGCGGTGGAAGCCCATGAATCCGGCGCTGATTTTGACGCCATCATCTTTGACTGGGATTCTTCCTCCATCAACAATATAGAAATCATCTCCGCCCTGCGCCGCCAGCTTGTCAACGACACTCCGGCGCTTATCGCCGCCTCCGACAACATTTCCCTGATTGAAAGCGAAGCGAAGGAATCCGGCGTTGGCTTCCTCATCAATAAACCACTCTTCCGGTCCCGCCTCCGCCAGCTCTTTGCCGATGTTACCGCCAAGGGGGAGACGGGCGAAACCGCCGCCGGGCTCCCGGGTGCGGCTGATGAAGGAACCGCCGCTGATTTCAGCGGCGCCCGGGGACTGCTGGTGGAGGACAACGAGCTGAACGCCGAGATCGCCGCCGAAATTCTCGGTATGCTGGGCATGACCGTGGATTTTGCCCACGACGGCAAGGAGGCCGTGGACAAGGTGGCCGCTTCCGCTGACGGCTATTACGATGTGGTGTTCATGGACATTCAGATGCCATTGATGGACGGCTACGAAGCCACTAAAGCCATCAGGAAAATCGACCGGGACTACACCCGGAACCTGCCCATTTTTGCCATGAGCGCCAATGCCCTGGCCGAGGACATCATCGCCTCCAGGGAATCCGGCATGAACGAGCATATCTCCAAGCCCGTTGACTACGATCAGCTCACCAAGCTTTTGAAGCGCTGGCTGCGGAAATAATCCCGCGGCCCTGCCCGGAAAAAAGAATCTGTATAAAAAGAGCCGCTGACTATCCAGGTCAGCGGCCCTTTTTTATACGTTCGGGTTCCCGGTTAATGATTAAACTAATCCAGGAATACGGCCTATCAGTAATTTTCCTTGTGAATCTCGAAGAAGCCCTGGGGATGAGCGCAGATGGGGCAGACCTCCGGAGCGCTGGGGCCAACCACGATGTGGCCGCAGTTACGGCACTCCCAAATGGTAAGGCCGCTCTCCTTGGTGAACACCTGCATCTTCTCCACGTTCTCCAGGAGCTTCCGGTAGCGCTCCTCGTGGCGCTTCTCGATGGCCGCCACGCCCCGCATCTTGGCGGCGATTTCCGGGAAGCCCTCTTCATCGGCTTCCTTGGCCATGCGGACGTACATATCGGTCCACTCGTGATTTTCACCCTCGGCAGCCGCCTTCAGGTTCTCCGGGGTCTCTCCCAGAAGCCCCAGCTCCTCAAACCACATATAGGCGTGAGCCTTCTCATTGTCCGCCGTTTTCAAAAACAGCTCCGCGATCTGGTCGTATCCGGCCTTCCGGGCCACGATGGAAAACCAGGTGTACTTATTTCTGGCCTGGGATTCTCCGGCAAAGGCCTCCAATAAATTCTTTTCGGTCTTGGTTCCTGCTAAAGATTTAGCCACAGTTAATTCCTCCCTATAAACTATTAACATCCCCGGCGGAAAAACCTCCGCCAATTTGAGCGTATTATACCGCCAATGTTCAAAAAAATGCAACAGGAAATTTTCTTACTTAATACGAGTCATTGTAAATAGAGTCTGTAAGAAAACCGTTAATCGACGTCGGTGGTTAGCGATTGCCGAATGAAATGACAGCAGAGCTTACCACCGTTACGTTGATTTAGAGCGAAAGCGTGTTTTCGTCAGACTCTATTTACAAGGTCAGTATTATAACGCTTTTTCTTTTTTCCCGGCGATCATGAACAATCAAGCCCTCTCACAGCCCAAAGGCAAAGGGCAGCAGCTCCGCCAGGGAAGCGGTTTTTACCTCTCCCCGCAGGTTGGCCATGATTATCCGGGGAATCCGGAAATCCGCCATCACCTGCCGGCAGGCCCCGCAGGGGGAGCATGGCCCCTCCGTGCCGGCAATGACCGCCAGCGCCTCAAACTCCCGTTCCCCCTCGGACACCGCCTTGAAGATCGCCGTTCTTTCCGCGCAGACGGTCAGGCCGTAGGAGGAATTTTCAATGTTGCAGCCTCCGTAGATCTTTCCCCCGGCCGTAAGGACGGCGGCCCCCACCTTGAAACGGGAGTAGGGACTGTAGGAATGCTTCCGGTACTGCCGGGCGATGTCAATAAGCTCCTCATCTGTCACGGTGAAAATCCCTCCCTGAAAATGACTCTGGCAAAACGACCTAAAGAGCCCGGCCCGTGGCCAGGGTGAGGGCCAGCACCCGCTCCGCCCCCGTCCCCCTCAAGGCCCGAGCGCAGGCTTTGAGGGTTGCCCCGCTGGTATAAATATCGTCCACCAGCACCACCGGGCGGCCCTTCAGCTGAGGACGGCATTCCTCCCGCAGGGCGAAGGCTCCCCGCACATTTTCCTCCCGCTCCTGTTTGGTAAGGGAATACTGGGGCTTCGTTTCTTTCCTCCGCTCCAGAGCCTCCAGCCACCGGAAGCCTTTTCCCCGGAGAAAATCCCGCCACAGGAGAACTGTCTGATTAAAGCCCCGTTCCTTCTCCCGGACAGGGTGAAGGGCCACCGGCAGGAAAACCGGGCCGTCCCCCAGGTACGCCAGAAAACGCTCCAAAGGATCTCCCGCCGGAAGCTCCGGGCTCCAGGCCCGCTCCATGAGCCGGGTGAGGTAGGGCAGGACGCTTTCATCCCGGCGGAATTTCAGCCGGTGGAGCAGCTCCTTCACCGTCCCTTCGTAAAGGGCCAGGCACATCACGGCCTCTACAGGGCTCCCGCTCTCCAGGAACAGCCGCCGGGCAACGTACTTTTTTTCGCAGACCGGGCACCAGTCCCCCCAGTCCTCGCGATATTCCCGGCAGCCGGGACAGCGGGGCGGAAACAGGAAATCCAACAGGGCGGTCATCATCGCAATCCCCTCCTGCCGGGCATCCCTTGATACAAAAAGGCGAAAAGGCTACAGGCTTCCCGTAAGCCGCTCCGTCAGGAGGGTGTACCGCCGGTCGGTACGGTCGTCGGTTACCGCCGTGTAGAAGGAGCGCTTCGTCCCGGCCAGCACCACCTTGACCCTGGCTCTGGTTACCGCCGTGTAGAGCAGGGTCCGCCGCAGCATGACAAACTGGCTGTCCACCAGTGGCATCAGCACCACCGGATACTCGCTGCCCTGACTTTTGTGGACGGTCATGGCATAGGCCAGGGAAAGATTTTTCAGCTCGTTTTTCTCGTATTTTACCGGCCGCTCCCCGTCATACAGGACGGTGAGTCCATCCGGAGCAAGGCGGAGGATCCGGCCGATATCCCCGTTGAAAACTTCCTTCTCGTAATCGTTCCGTAGCTGCATTACCTTATCTCCCTCCCGGAAGACAATTTCGCCCTGCCGCAGTTCCCTGATATGGGGCCCCGGTGGATTCAGGGCTGCCTGCAACCGGCTGTTCAGGGCGGAAACGCCGCACCGGCCCCGGTGCATGGGGGACAGGACCTGAATGTCCGTCAGGGGATCATAGCCCTGCTCCGGCAGGACCCGCGCCGCAAGCTCCACCAGGCAGTCCGCTGCCTCCCCTTCGGACTGAATTATGATGTGAGAAAAGCCCTCGTTTATATCTCCCGAAACCTCCGGCAGCCGTCCCTGATTGATGGCATGGGCATTCCTGACGATGGGGCTTTCCGCCGCCTGGCGGAAAATCTCCGTCAGCCGCACCGTGGGAACCGCCCCGGAGCGGATGATATCCCGCAGCACCAGTCCCGGCCCCACCGCCGGCAGCTGGGCGGCATCCCCCACAAAGATAATATGACAGCCCGGGGGAACTGCCGCCAAAAGGTGCTGCATCAGGATAATATCGATCATCGAGGCCTCGTCCACAATGATGGCGTTTGCCTCCAGAGGATCGTCCTCGTCCTTGCCGAACATTGCCCCCGTATCGCTGCCGTTTGCTTCCAGCAGCCGGTGGAGGGTGACTCCTTTGGCCCCGGTGGCCTCGGACAACCGTTTGGCTGCCCGGCCGGTAGGGGCCGCCAGCAGCACCTTCATGCCCTTTGATTTCAGCAGGTCAAGGATGCCCCGAACAACCGTCGTTTTCCCGGTGCCGGGCCCCCCGGTGAGGCAGAACACCCCGTAGGACAGTGCGGCCACCATTGCGTCCCGCTGTCCGGCGGAAAGCTCGGCGCCGTTGTCCGCCTCCCAGTCCTCCACCAGCTCCGCTGGTGATTCTACCGAAAGGGCGCTGGCGGCTCTGGCCAGCTCCGACAGCCGCTGGGCCGTCTCCACCTCCGCTTCGTAAAGGAAAGGAGGATAGTAGTATTCCACGTCCCCGATAGTTTCCCGGGGGATGTCCCCGTTGGCTGCCAGCTCCCTGAGGACATCCGCCGCCAGCTCCCGTCTCACCCCCAGAAACCGGGCGGCGCTGTTCAAAAGCTCCTCCCTGGGAATACAGACATGGCCCTCCAGGGCAATGCCGTTCAGCGCGCTGTACAGACCGGCCTCCAGCCGGTGGGGATCATCCTCCGCCCAGCCCAGGCTTCGGGCGATATTATCCGCCGTGGTAAAGCCGATGCCCTGTACGTCATCAGCCATTCGGTAGGGATTTTTTTCGATGGTTTCAATGGCCAGGGAGCCGTATGCCCGGAATAGCTTTGCCCCAAACGTGGAGGGGATTCCGTGGCTTTCCAGCCACAGCATTATATCCTTCAGCTCCGCCTGCTCCCGGTAGGAGGCATGGATTTTTTCCGCTGTCCGGGGACCAATGCCGGAAACCTCCCGGAGCCGCCGGGGTTCATTGGCGATGATTTCCAGGGTTTCCTCCCCGAACTTCGCCACCAGCCGCCGGGCCATGGCCGGCCCCACCCCTTCGATGACCCCGGCGGCGAGAAACTTCTCGATGGCGTCGCTGTCCGAGGGGGTGACGATGCGGAAGCCCTCTCCCTTGAACTGCCGGCCAAAGCGGGGATGGACTGTCCAGCCGCCAAAGATAACCACCTGCTGTCCGAGGGGAGGAGGCGGGCAGGGCAAAGTGGCGGAGGTATCGAAGGCTTCCCCTTCAAACCGGAACACCGAAAACCCCTCGTCTCCGCTCTGCCAGATAACCCGGCTGACTGCTCCGGCAATTTCTTCCCGCTCCACGCCAACCCCTCCTTCTCCTTTAGCTTCCGCTGACTGTTGAATGATATAACATTATAACCCAGTTATTCGGGAAAATGCCACAGGTATTTTTCTCAATAACCGAGTTATAACGCTATTGCGGATGAAAAAATAAAAGCATCCAGCAAACTACTACGCTCCCTCGCCGCTTTTTACCCTCTCAGTCAGTCCTGACGGACTGCCAGCTCTTACAAAGGGAGAGCCAGGGGGTTTCATTCTTGCCTCTCCCTCTGGGAGAGGTCAGACTGTTGACAAAATAGCCTCCCCTATAGGGGAGGTGGCGGCGTAGCCGCCGGAGGGGTGACAGACAAATC
>CAJTSO010000047.1:5014-15088 GCA_910579115.1 uncultured Selenomonadaceae bacterium | reverse complement strand
GTTCCGCCTTTGGGCATTGCCGGGGTGATGATTGGTCTGTATATGCGCGCCAACTATCTGCTTTCCTCGGAAGCGGCCGCCATTACTTCAGCCGGTCTGCCGCTCCCCGACCTGCCTATTCTTGAATCCACGATCCAGGCTTTCCCGGCCTTCGCCCTCAACCACCTGCCGCCGGTATTTGCCGGCATCATAATCGGCACCCTTTTCATCACCGTCATCGGCGGCGGAGCCGGGCTCACCCTCGGTGTGGCTACGATAATCAACAATGATATTCTGCAAAAGCTCTTCCCCGACAAGATTCCCGACAACGAGGCCGAACAGACTGCCCTTGCCGCCAGGTCCTTACGGGCAATCCGGACAATCATTATGATCGTGCTGGCAGTTGCCGGCATCATTGCCGCCTTTGTCCCCGGTGCTATTATAAATGACTTAGGGTTCCTCTCTATGGGACTGCGGGGAGCGGTAGTCTTCATTCCCCTGACCCTTGCCCTCTTTCTACCGGGACAGATTTCTCCCCGGGCCATGCTCCTGTCGATAATTCTGAGCCCTCTGACTGTTTTGGCCGCCAATCTGTGCAGGCTGCCGGGAGATCCCCTGTTTTACGGAATGGGAATGTCCTGCCTGTGGGCGTTGATTGGAAAGATAAAAAAATAGCAGCGGTTTGACGGGGATCATTACCGTCAACGGCAAACAGGAAAGCCCGATTGGCTGCAGCCAATCGGGCTTTCCTGTTCTGTTTTTATTTTATTCAGCCTTTTTCCCTTTTTCCATGAGGCGAACGGCCTCTTCGGCATTCCTTATCGCCAAAACCCTGAGTCCGGTTACCAGCTCATTGTTTTTCTTTATGATTTTTTCTCTGTTTTTCCAGCTGTAGGCAATTGCCTCATTTAATTCCTCATGAGTCAAATTAGCCAGATCTCCGGCCGGTTTTTCGTTTATCGAAGCCAGGAAGCGTTCGATTTTCGGATCATAGGAAAGCCCGATCATCGGTATACCCATTACCCCGGCAAAAATAAGGGCATGAAGGCGGATAGAAATAAGCAGATCCATACAACCTACCAGGCTCAACAGTTCGTTGGTGGTATATTCCTCGGTAAGGACGACAGACTCCTCCTCCATCAGGCGGGCAATCTCCTTGGAGGTCACCACATCCTCAGGCACCTGCATGGGCAGGAACACTACCTGGGCGTTGTAGTTCCTGACAATATCATCTGCCGCCCTGGCAACGACCTGCTTATAGGCAGTCCAGCCGCGCCATTCCCTGACGGAAATCCCCACGATAGGCCGGACTCCCCCCACCTGATGGTCCTGAAGAATTTTTCGGCCGATGGCCGTTTCGACAGGATGGATAGCCAGCACCGGATCAGCTGTTACCTCCATAGCCGGCTTCGTTACCTGGAGGTCCTTCAATTCATCCAGCGAACCTTTATCCCTGACGGTAATAAGCGCAGCGCCATTGGCCTGACGGCGCATGAAAGCCCGGGCCAAAGAGCCGCAGACAGGCCCGATTCCCTGAGCATACAGCATGACCGGCGTCCCCAAAAAACGAGCCAGGGCGATAACGCTGAGATAGTAATAAAGACTGCGGCCGCTGGTAACATTTTGCAGCAGACTGCCGCCGCCGGAAATAAGCAAGTCAGCCCGGCGCAAAGCACGCCAAATGGACGAGACATCAAGCCACGAAATTGCTTCCACGCCATGACGCCGCGCCGTATCATCCGGGCTGGCGGATATAACCATTATATTTACCTGTGGATTCACATCGGTCAGCACCTCGATCATTGCCGCCAGCATTGCCTCATCGCCAGCGTTCTTCGAGCCGTAGTACCCCGATACCACAACATTATACATCAGATAAATAAGCTCCTTTAAGCAAGCTTCCTGTATGAACAAAGGAATCAGTCCCGGGCATTCCTTGCCTGAGCCTTAGCTAAAATATTATACCACAAAGTGACCAGCAACATCAAACCTCCGCCGATAATTCCGCCAAAAATCAGGCCGCCGGCGCCCCGCACTGCACTCATCATGAAGGGAGTACGCATATGGGCAAAGGTCTCTACCATTGAGCCCTGGGCAATGGTTGCTCCCATAACAAGGGCAAAAAATACCATCGTGGGCCATTTTTTCAGCCAGGCCATTATCATCAGCATGAAAGCGGGGTGGCCGATGAACATTTCCTTCGTTCGGGGACGGGCATACAGGCTCTTCTCCAGGAAAGCGCGAATCTTCAGCTCAATGCCCGGCACAGGCATACCCATGGTGTGGCCGGACCGGGCTATAAAGACGATGAGCGCAAGGCCAACAATCCCCAGCGCCACCAGCAGGCGTACTGTAATGGGAGCATCCATTATCTCCTTTACCTGAGCTACAAAACTCTCTGTCTCATCCTCGAAGGAGCCAAAAACATTGAACCGCTGCAGGAAAGCCACCGCCACCAGAACAAGGGGCAGAATAAATGTCAGCTTTATTCCCCGAAAAATCCTGGCCTCCAGGAAGTATTCCACATCGCTGAGGGAAGCAGAAAGATAGGAAGCCCCCACAAAAGAGAAAAGGCCGGTGAGGAGCAGCAGGGCAAAGCCAAAGATAATGCCGCCGATGACAGACTTACAGCCCGTATCCTTATGACTGCGGATATAGTCCAGCAGACCGATCATCGCCAGTGAGGGAAAAAAGTTTGCTCCGGCCAGGGCCGCCATCAGGCGGACCAGATTCCCGGATCCCATAAACAGCGGCCCGCAGAAAATCGTGCCGACAACCGCAAATATGACGAGCTGAAGCCTGCTCCTCACATTGAGGGCCGGAATGACAAGGGAGAGATACAGGACACCGGCCGCCACTGCCCCCAACACAACAAGGGCCCTCAGCCAGAGGTTGACATGAAGCTGATGGAAGGTACCTGCCGGGCCAAAAACGAAATTTCTGGCGGACAAAGCCGTCTTTACATCAGAAAAATACTTAAGGTTCGTTTCAAGGAGGGTCATGCCCTCCCGGGGATTCTCAAATGGCATTAAGAGGCTCACGCGGATATTCCGCTCCTCATCAGTATTCTTCCAACGGTCCACCGCCTGCTGGACCTTCATCTTATTCAATTCTTCCTTGCCGATGTAGTAAGAACGAGCCGCCTGCCATTCCAATTCAGCCGCTATCTTCTCCAGCCCCTCCTGTGGGAAGAACTGGAGCTGGGTAACCGCCTCAATAAGACCCAGGGTAATTCTGCGTTCCTTCAATTCCCTGGCAACTGCTTCCAACGCTCCATCTTCACCAAGGGCCCCGAGACACTGACTGCCGGAGAAAATCATTTCGGAAACCTTTATCCCGTCAAGGCGGCGGAACACTGCCTTGACCCCCTCCACCGTTGGCTGAACATAGTTTGCCGGACGGGCCACAACATAGAAGCCGGCCTCATTTACCGCCTTCATTTCATCAGAAGCCAACCCAAGGTGCAGCTTTACAAAGGCATCGCCATTTGCCTTTACCGCCAAAACCTCTTTGCCATCAACCGCAAAGGAACGCACCCGGTCACGGCCAAGGCAGCGAATAAGGTCTTCCTTTACTTCCTGGAAAGTGGTGTCGTCACCGTTGGTGATGTACATCTCAGCGTCCCTGATATCGCCTTTTTCGGCCAGCTCCTGCCAGGCCGGGCTGACCAGGGAGCCGGTACGGTAGCGTTCCATGATATCAGCGCCTCGGGTCGCTGTACACTTGCCTGATTTATTAAGTTTCTTAAAGGTCCTGCCATAAACAGCCAAGGAGGTAATTCCGGCCTCTTTTGCCTTGGCCATTACCTCGCTTACCGGCAAACCTTCCTTCTCGGCCAGCTCTACGATGGCTTCATAGTCCACCACCAAATCTATGGAGTTGTTTGCCCTTTCGTCGGCGACGCGCGCCATATTGATGATGACTGAAGCGGCCAGCCCCAGTACCATCACGGCGAGCAAAGCCTTGTTATAAAGGAATTTTTTCATTTAATTTGAAAAGCTCCCTGCTAAATAAATTCTCCAATGGGTATGGACTGTCCGACTCGCAGCGAAATCATACATCTCCACTCCCAGGGCGGAGTCTCCCTGCGTCAACACAGCCGAGCACGGAACCTGCTCACCACAGTTCTCAAAGAACCCACATAGGTAATCCCATATCAGTAACGAAAACCGACACGATAATCAATTGGTAAAGGTCATGTGAATAGTCCCCGACTGCTGTTCCACAGTCTGGAGCTTTACGGGGAATTTCAGCCCATCGAAATCATATAGGAGAATATCACCAAAAATACGGGTAGCTATACGGCTCTTGACGCTCACTCCCTTGACGCTCACCTGCTGCGCCCGGAGATACAGCTTGTTGCCGTTACTATAGACATCACCTGCAAAATCCACTTTCAGATCCTTGCCCAGCACCGCCGCCTTGGCCTTGATTTTTATTGTTTCCGGAGTAATTTCCAGACTTTCCACATTTAACTTATCTACCTTTTTGTTGATCAACTCCTCCAGTGAATTTGCCGTTACCGTACCGAAAAAGTCTATATGCCTGGCTTCATCTATTTGAAAGCCCTTCCCTTGGATAAATCTTTCCACATTTACGGTAACATCTTCCCCATGGAGCTCTGTATCATTGACCCGCACATCTCCCAGATATGCCTCATTAGCCTTAATCTCCACCCTGTTTACTTTTCCGGCAAGCATCAGCAAGCCGGGAACAGAGCCCAGGGATACGGTAAGATTATCAGAGTGTGTCATTTTTCTCAGCTGGCTCTGGGCCGCCGAAGACATTACCAGAGGAATGACAACTTCGCTGAATATGACAAGGACAGCAATAACTGCCGCTATCCCAACGGAAAATTTTTTCATTTGGTTTTATCTCCGCCGTTTGCCAAGGCTCCCAGGTACGCTTCAATAAAGCTGTCCAGATCTCCATCCATCACTGCCTGGATATTGCCGGTTTCACAGCCGGTGCGGACATCCTTTACGAGGGTGTAGGGCTGGAAAACATAGGAACGAATCTGACTTCCCCACTCTATCTTGTTCTGGGTTCCCTGAAGCTTTGCCTTTTCCTCTTCCTTCTTCTGAAGCTCCAGCTGGAACAGCTTTGCCCGCAGCATGGCAAGGCATTGGGCCTTATTTTGCAGCTGACTGCGCTCGTTCTGGCACTGGACCACGATACCGGTAGGTATATGCGTCATGCGGATGGCGGAGCTGGTCTTGTTGACGTGCTGGCCGCCGGCGCCGCTGGAGCGATACGTATCTACCCGAACCTCTTCCATATTGACCTGGACTTCCTGGGCATCGTCGATCTCCGGCATGATTTCGCAGGCCGAAAAAGACGTATGACGGCGTTTGTTGGCATCAAAGGGAGAGATCCGGACAAGGCGGTGTACACCGTGCTCGGACTTCAAGAGACCATAGGCATTGTGCCCCTTAATGAAAACAGTCACCGACTTGACCCCCGCCTCATCGCCGGGAAGCATATCAGCCATCTCCACCGTGAAGCCGTGGTGCTCGGCCCAGCGGGTGTACATCCGCAGCAGCATCTGGGTCCAATCCTGGGCCTCGGTGCCGCCGGCCCCGGCGTGAAGGGTCAGGATAGCATTGCGGCCGTCATACTCGCCGGAAAGCAGTATCGAGCGCTCCAGCTCATGAACCGTCTCCTTCAGGGACTCCAGCTCTGCCTTGATATCCTCCTCCATGGAGGGATCGTCTTCTTCAAAGGCCATTTCCAGCAAGGTTTCCACATCGTCCACCTTTCCCAGCAGAGCCTTGTACTTATCCACATCGCCCTTGACATCGTTCAGCTCCTGATTTATTTTTTGCGCCTTCTCGGCATCATCCCAAAAATCGGGAGCCCCCATCTTAAATTCCAGCTCAGCTATTATTTGCTCTTTGCGAGGGACGTCAAAGAGAGTTCCCCATTTCGTTCAGCTTTTCTCTAATAGCTGTTATTGGTCCTTTCAAATCTTCCAGCATGAACTTTTCACATCCTATCAAATATACGTCTGACCTTACCGGTCTGTTACTTACGCTTCTTTATGCAGCAGTCCTTGTACTTTTTCCCGCTGCCGCAGGGACAGGGCTCATTCCTGCCGATTTTCACCTTGTTTACCGGTTTTTTTACCGGGTTGGCTTCGGCGGAAGACACATCGTCTCCATGGGAGGCCTGAGCAGTAGCCAGTCTGTCCTCCAGCTCCTGCTGCTCCTGGGAAACGATCTGCACCTGGAATATCATTCTGGCAATGGTTGTCTGAATAGAGTTGATCATCTCCTCAAACATATTGAAGCCTTCGATTTTGTACTCAACAATGGGGTTCTTCTGGCCGTAGGCCCGGAGACCGATCCCCTCCCGGAGCATGTCCATGTGATCGAGGTGTTCCATCCACTTGTTGTCAACGACCCTCAGCATGACGACCTTTTCCAGCTCCCGCATGACTTCTTCCGTGAGCAGCTTTTCCCGCTCCTCGTAGGCATCCACCGCAATATCGTGGAGGGTTTCCCTCAGCTCATCCCGGCTGAGCTCCAGAAGCTCCTCAGGGTCAAGCTCACCCTCGGGGCAGTAAATACTCTCGGCATCTTTAATGAGCTCATCCAGTGACCACTGCTCAGGATAAAGCTTTTCGTTAGCGTACTGGTTCATCTCAGAATCAATGATAGCATCAATCATATAGATGATGTTGTCCTTCAGGTCTTCTCCGTTCAGAACCTTCCGGCGCTGGGCATAAATCACCTCGCGCTGCTGGTTCATGACATCGTCATACTCCAGGACATTCTTACGGATGTCAAAATTGCGGGCTTCCACCTTCTTTTGAGCGTGCTCAATGGAAGAGGTGATCATGGAATGCTCTATGGGCTCGTCTTCCTCCAGTCCCAGCTTATCCATGATCTTGGAAATATTCTCCGCTCCAAAGAGGCGGAGCAAATCGTCCTCCAGGGAAAGATAGAAGCGGGAGGAACCCGGGTCGCCCTGACGGCCGGCCCGGCCCCGCAGCTGATTGTCGATCCGGCGGGACTCATGGCGCTCCGTACCGATAATGGCCAGACCGCCCAATTCCTTTACCCCTTCTCCCAGCACGATATCCGTACCGCGGCCGGCCATATTGGTGGCAATGGTAACGGCGTTCATCTGCCCGGCATCCTTGATGATTTCCGCTTCCTTCTCGTGGAACTTCGCGTTCAGGACATTGTGAGGTACCTGGCGCTGCTGTAAAAGCCGGCTCAGCTCCTCAGACTGGGTAATGGAGGTAGTGCCAATAAGCACCGGACGGCCGGTGGCATGGATCTCTTCAACCGCGTTGGCCACCGCCTTGTACTTTGCCCGTTTTGTCTTGTATATCACATCGGGATTATCTATCCGC
This sequence comes from uncultured Selenomonadaceae bacterium, assembly GCA_910579115.1. Lineage (GTDB taxonomy): Bacteria > Bacillota > Negativicutes > Selenomonadales > Selenomonadaceae > RGIG250. The sequence continues at coordinate 7,749 of CAJTSO010000047.1, read as the reverse complement.
TGCACAGGACGGTTGGTGGGAACTACGATTACCGGCAGCTTGTAAATCTTCAGGAACTCGTCTTCCTCAGTCTTGGCAGTACCGGTCATGCCGGAGAGCTTTGCGTACATACGAAAGTAATTCTGGAAAGTAATCGTGGCCAGGGTCTGAGACTCCCGTTGAATCTTTACCCCTTCCTTCGCCTCGATTGCCTGATGGAGGCCGTCGGAATACCGGCGGCCCGGCATAATTCGGCCGGTGAACTCATCCACGATGATGACTTCCCCGTCCTTTACCACATAATCCCGGTCCCGGAACATGAGGGAGCGGGCCCGGAGCGCCGCGGTAAAGCAATGGGACATTTCGATGTTTTCCGGGGCATAGAGATTCTTTACCCCGACGATGTTTTCAATTTTCAGCACGGCCTCATCGCTGGGAGCCACCGTTTTTGCCTTCTCATCGACTTTATAATCGACCCCCTCCCTGAGGGTGGCCACCGCCTTTGCCATGATGGCATAGGTGTCGGTAGACTTCTGTCCGGGTCCGGAAATTATAAGCGGTGTGCGGGCTTCATCAATGAGAATACTGTCCACCTCGTCCACTATGGCATAATGCAGCTCCCGCTGCACCATCTGGTCAACGGAAACGACCATATTGTCCCGCAGGTAATCAAAGCCGTACTCATTGTTTGTGCCAAAAGTAACGTCACAATTATAGGCATACTTACGCTCCGGGAAATCCATATCGTGAACGATAAGGCCTACTGACAAGCCCAAAAAATTGTAGAGATGACCCATCCACTCACTGTCACGGCGGGCCAGATAATCATTGACCGTGACCATGTGAACGCCCCTGCCGGTGAGAGCATTGAGGTAAACCGGCAGAGTTGCCACCAGCGTCTTGCCTTCGCCGGTCTTCATCTCGGCTATCTTTCCCTCATGGAGGCACATACCGCCGATCAGCTGCACATCAAAGTGCCTCATGCCAAGCACCCGGCGGCTGGCCTCCCGGGTAACCGCAAAAGCCTCCGGCAAAATCTGGTCAAGGGTCTCACCGGAGGCCAGCCTGTCCTTAAATTTGTCAGTATGCCCCGCCAGAGTAGAGTCAGACATATTCTTCAGCTTTTCTTCATAGCCGTTGATCTTGTCCACTATTGTACGGTAACGTTTAATTTCCTTCTCGTTATTATCCCCAAGAAATCTTTTCAGAAAATCAAACAAACAATTCACCCCTCAATAACAAAAACCAATTCAGCGTATCATTTTACCAAAGGTACGGACGTTAGTCAAAAGAAACCGACATAATTTTCAAATAATCGGCTTTGTTGCCTGCACTGTTACCTGATACCGTCAACTCCTTCATGAGTCAGCAGCCATGACTTTACCCCCATGCCGCCGCCAAAGCCGGTGAGCCTGTTTCCGGCTCCGATGACCCGGTGGCAGGGAACGATGATGCAGACAGGATTGCGGTGACAGGCGCCGCCGATTGCCCGCGCCGCCCTGGGACTGTCCACGGCCGCCGCAATCTCCCCGTAGGTTCTGACTTCTCCGTAAGGAATTTCCAGCAGAGCCCTGCCTACCTTCTGCGTAAAATCCGTTCCCGACAGCCGAAGGGGCAGCCGGTGAAAATCAAACTCCCGGCGTTCTCCGGCAAAGTATTCCGTCAACTGCCGCCGGACCTCTCTGAGAATTTCTCCGGCCCCTCCGGACAATTCCTGTGACCGCCGAAGCCCTGCCTTACCACCGCCAAATGATACCCCGATCAACGCTTTGTCATCCGCCGTAAGACTGAGTACCCCTACAGGCGTATCTATAAATAACTGCATGAATACCTCCCCTTTCAACATCTTTGTTAATATATTAGCAGGGATTTCTGAAAAGTACTGAAGGGAAACTATCATTGCAATCATTTCGGTCTTAGCGTTATAGCGACTAAAAGCTATCTCCAACTTCAAGGTCGTAAGCGGCGGGTAACCAATCAACTGACGTGATTGAGACGATACCAACCTCATCGTTGGATACCAATCGGCGGAAATTGCCTTGCAATTTCCTGAAAAACTGCATTATAATATTACCTCAGATTTCCAATTTGTTTCCCGTTTGAAAGCGAGGCTGTCAAATGACAAAAATCAATATTTTCTCGGGCTTTCTCGGCGCCGGCAAGACCTCTCTCATAAAAAAGCTGATCGCCGAAGCATTCCACGATAAAATCGTTCTGATTGAAAACGAATTCGGCGACATCAGCGTGGACGGTGGTTTCCTGAAGGATGCAGGAGTTGAAATGCGGGAAATCAACTCCGGCTGCATCTGCTGCTCCCTGGTAGGGGACTTTGAGGCGGCCCTTCATCAGGCCATCAATACATATCATCCCGACCGTATTATTATCGAACCTTCCGGCGTAGGCAAGCTCTCTGATGTAAAGAAAGCCGTGTCGGCTATCTGTAATGATGAGATAGTTATTGAAGGAAGCATTACTGTAGTACACGCCGGAAAAGCAAAGATGTATGCCAGGAACTTTGGAGAATTTTTCTCGGATCAGGTTGCCAGCGCCGACTGTGTAGTCCTGAGCCGCACCCAGGATGTCAGCCAAAAGAAGCTGGATGAAGCGCTTACCTGTGTCCGCGCGCTGAATGAAAAAGCTCCGATCGTTACAACGCCCTGGGATGAAATCAGCGGCGAAAAAATCATGGAAGCCCTTTCCCGCAGCGAGCTTCTTTCCCTTGAAGAAATAGCCCGTCATCACGAACACCATCACCA
>CAJTSO010000047.1:0-4957 GCA_910579115.1 uncultured Selenomonadaceae bacterium | reverse complement strand
GCCACGAGGAGCACGAGCACCACCACCATCATGACGAGGACTGTCATGATGAGCACGAGCACCATCATCATGACCACGACCATAAGTGCCATGATCCAAATTGCAGCTGCCACGACCACCATCACCATCATGCCGATGAAATCTTCACCAGCTGGGGCCATGAAACAGCTGACAAGTACACCAGGAAGCAGCTGGAAAAAATCATCGACGCCCTTGAAGATGAAAAAACCTATGGCGTTGTCCTCAGGGCCAAGGGCATTCTGGCTGGCGCCGAAGAAAGCAATTGGCTCTGTTTCAACTACGTTCCCGGTGAAGGCAGCGTAGCGGAAAGCCCGGCCGACTACACCGGCCGCTTCTGCGTCATCGGAAGCGGGCTGAAGGAAGAAGCTCTGGAAAAGCTTTTCGCCGTAAAATAAGAGGACCATATCATGGCAAAAGAACCGATGCAAGTTCCTGTCTATCTATTTCTCGGTCTCCTGGAAAGCGGCAAGACCAGCGTTATTAAAGATTTTCTCTCCAGCAACAAATTCTCCGGCCGGGACAAGAACCTCATCATTCTCTGTGAAGAAGGTGAAACGGAGCTTCCGGAGGCTCTGGTGAAACGCAGCCGGGCCGTTACGGAAATTATCGAGGAGCCGGAGGACTTCACCGCCGGAAAGCTGGCGGCCCTCGACAGAGAGCACCGGCCCACAGCTGTCATGCTGGAGTACAACGGCATGTGGAAGGTAACCGACCTGGATGACATCGACCTCCCCCCCGGCTGGTTCATTTTCCAGGTGGTAGCCACCGTCAATGCTGAAACCTTTGAAATCTATCAGCAAAACATGAAGGATAAAATCGTGGACTGTTACCGGTATGCGGATGTGATCGTATTCAACCGCTGTGACAGCCGCACGAGGCAGCAGGATATCCGGCGCAATATCCGGGCCGTGAACCGGCGGGCCCAGGTCTACTTTGAGTCCGAGGATCCCGGCTTCTTCGAGGAAGAACCGGAGCTGCCCTTCGATTTTGAAGCAAATCCTATCCAGGTGGGCTTTGACGATTTCGGCGCCTGGTTCATCGATATGCAGGACCATCCGAAACGGTACGAGGGCAAAAAGATAAAGATCGCCGGTTTTGTGGGCAAAATCAGACAGAACAACCGCGTATTCTCAGTATTCGGGCGCAGCGGAATGTCCTGCTGTGTCGACGACCTTACCTTCCTGGGGCTTGGGGGTACCGGCAGCATATACGGTGGCCTTCAGGCTGGTGAGAAAAAATGGGGCACCGTGGAGGCCACCCTGTACGTGGGATACAATTCCAGCGGCGAACCAAACGACTTTCGCCTCCAGATTGAATCATTTACTCCGGAAAAAGAGCCGGAGGATACAATCGTATATTTCCGCTAAGAGAAAAGCGGCTGCAAAAATGAGAAGTCATTCTTGCAGCCGCTTTTTTATAATTCCGGCACAACCGTCATATGTCATTTTTCGGTAATGTAACAGCCACGCCCGCCGGGTCCGGCGATGATGGCGTAACCGGCTTTCCCCTGAGAGCCGCAGCGGAAATAATTGAACGGGACAAAGGCTCAAAAAAATAAATCGGAGCCATTTTACACAAAAGTATTGACAAAGTAGATATAACAGGCGTGTAATAGAGACGAAAGGAGGCGGTATTATGGCTGCCGTAAGCACGAATATTAAAATTGACCGGGCCTTGAAGCGGGAATCTCAGGCCCTGTTTGAAAGCTTTGGCTTGAGTTTGAGCACAGCGGTAAATATGTTTCTTCGTCAGGCCGTTCGTGAACAAGCTATTCCCTTTCGTATCGGAACCCCTGCCCCAAATATTGAAACCCTGAAAGCTATTGAGGACGCAAGAAATGGTATTGGTCTGAGCCGCGGATTTACCTCCGTTACCGAGCTGATGGAGGATTTGGATGCTGACGATTAAATATCAGGCGGCTTTCAAAAGGGATTACAAGCGCATAAAGAAACGCGGGTATGACATGAGCCTGCTTGAAAAAGTTATCGGCATACTTGCAGAGGGAAAACCATTGCCCAGCCAGTACAAAGACCACGGTCTGAGCGGTGACTGCAAGGGGTGCCGGGAATGCCACATCGCGCCGGACTGGCTGCTGGTGTACGAGGTTATCGGTCAGGAGCTTCTCCTGTACCTCACCAGGACGGGAACCCACAGCGACATATTTTGATTTGAAAGCGCGGCTTATCCGGCCGCGCTTTTGCTATACTATGAAGAAGGAATCAAAAAGAATGAGCGGTCAATTATCAGTCTACCGCATAGGTAAACGCTGGTAAGCGGCAAGGCGTGGAGCGAATCATTTCTGCCATCGGTTGCACCGGCCATCCAGATAATCCAGCAGCATAAAAAGGGCAATCCCCAAAAGAGCCAAAACAATTATCCCGGCATACATCTCCTGATAGCTGACCCTAAGCCAGGCATCCATAATAAAATAGCCCAGACCGTACTCCGTACCGAAGGTTTCCGTAAAAAACAGTACTGAAACAGCCGTCGCCATGGCTACCCGGAGAGAGGTAAAAAACGCCGGAAGCGTGGCCGGGGCCAGCACATGGCGGAATATATCAAAAAAATCTGCCCCCAGGGTCACCAGCGGATAATAATACTCCGATGGAATATCCCCGGCTGCATCCCGGACGGCGATCACCACCTGATAGACGACGATGAGAAATATCAGGAGGAGCTTTGAAAACTCCCCCAGGCCAAAGAGCAGCATCACTATCGGCAGCAGGGCAATCTTCGGCGTCGGGTAGGTAAGATAAATCACCGGCGACATTATCCGCGCCAGCTTCGGACTATACCCCAGATATATGCCGAGGGGATAGCCCACGATTACCGCCAGCAGGACGCCGCCAATGATCCGCCAGAGACTATACCCAAAATGAACCAGCAGTTTATCGGTAAATATTGTCGCCAAAACCTGAAGGACCTCGAAAGGTCCCGGCACGATCGGTCTCGCCACAAGGGCCGCCGCCAGCTGCCAACCTGACAGCAAGCCGGTCACCGCCCAAACCAGCTGAAGGATACTATCTCCCTTTTTCACCGGGATGCTCCCCCCTCCCGCTTCAAAAGTTCTCTGAGCCTTGCAGGAAATTCAGCGTTTTCCTGAGAATACCGGCCCTCACCCAGTCCAATGCGGGGATTTTCTATAACCTCCTTGACTCTCCCATCCAAAACGATTATTCTTTCTCCCAGCAGAACGGCTTCCCCTATCTGATGGGTTACCAGCAGTACCGTCATCTTTGCTGATTTTTCCTGCTGCCGGCTGCGGATACACAAATCAGCGAAAATTTCCCGCACCTCTGCCCTGGTGAGCTCGTCAAGGGCGGAAAATGGTTCGTCCATCAGCAGGATGTCCGGGGACAGCAGGAACATTCTTGCCAGCGCCGCCCTTTGCTGCTGGCCGCCGGAGACCTCTGACGGGTAGCGATCCTTCACGGCTTCAATGCCCAGCTGTTTCATCAGCTCATGGGCTTGTCCTTCCATCAGCTCGAAATCCTTCGCTGATGCTCCGCCCTTCTTCAGACGCAGCCTGGCCGCCAGCTCAACATTATCCCCGATTGTTTCCCAAGGCAGAAGCCCGTAGCTCTGCGGCATGAACCCGATAATCGGGCGGTCTTCCCCCTCCCCCGTCAGCTCAATACTGCCCGAAGCCGGTTCCACCAAACCGGCGACGGCTTTAAGGAGGGTTGATTTCCCGCCTCCTGATGGTCCAATAACGACATTAACCGTCCCCGCCGGCAATGAAAGGTCAATACCGGCGAGGACGGTTTTTCTTTGTCTATTTTTGTAGTCTGTCACATAATCTACGGAAAGATTTTCTATGGTAATCATCGCTTATTTTGCCGAAACATCCTCGGTTACGTCCTTAAATTCCAGCATTTTCGTAGTGAGCTTCTTGTCCAGCAGCCACTTTTGACAAAGCTGCCAATCCCTTTCGCTGGGCATTGATGCCGCCTGATATTTGGGCAGAGTGATTCCATCCTTTACCGCCGCCGGGAAGCCGCCCTTGTCAATGACGGTCTGCATATATTCTCCGGCAGGAGTCTCCGTGAGGTATTTTACCGCCCGATCATAAGCCCGGTACAGAGCGGCAATTGATGATTTTTTCTCTTTGATAGCCTTTCCGGTGAACATCAATATGCCGGGATTTATCCCCATATCCGCCGCATCTGCGATTACATGGCCGCCATTCTTTATTGCCATGGAGGCAATTGGCTCCGGCAAAGTAGCCGCGGCCAGCTTACCCGCCGCCATCATTTCCAGCCGGGCCGGAATCTTGGGAATGGCCTTTTTATTCACGGACTCCGCTGTCAGTCCCTCCATGGCCAGCGCATTGTCGGTAACGAACTCGATTATCGTGTTGCGGGAAATGGCTATATCCTTTCCGGCCAGCTCTTTCATGGTTCCGGCCGACTCATTTGCCGCTCCGATCACTTGGTAATTACCGTTGGTCAGAGAAGTGATTTTTACGTCTATTCCCCCTTCCCGGAAAAAGGCCACGGCCAGCATATCCGAAACGGCGCCGTCTACAGCCCCGGCCTGAATAGCCGCATCCCGGTCAACAGCGCTTTTGAACTGCTCTATCTTTACCTCTACACCCTCTTCTTTGAAATAACCAAGCTCCCAGGCAAAAATCAGCGGCAGAGAATCCACATCAGGCATAACCCCCACGACCAGAGGCGGCAGAGCCTTCTCCTCCGGCCTGCTCCCCGCTTTCTTTTCACTGCCGCAGCCTGCGGTCAGAACCATCACCAATACTGCCAGTACAAAAAGAAACCCAAATTTCTTCTTCAAGATCAAATCCATTCCTTCCGTTTCCCTCAGACGCATTTTCAATAAATTGCCTTCTGCAATCTGATCCCAATAACTGCCGCCACTGCTCCTTTGACGATATCGAAGGGAATGTAGGGCAGCGCCGCCACCAAAACAGTCTGATTAA
>CAJTSO010000046.1:6956-15158 GCA_910579115.1 uncultured Selenomonadaceae bacterium | reverse complement strand
CTTTCTCCGTACCGGCGCCGGCCTCGATCCCGTCAGAGGCGGAGACCACCAGGAGAGCCGCGTCGGAGGCCAAAACCGCCGCTGCCTCCTCGCCGATGAAATCGGGGTAGCCCGGCGTGTCGAGAAGATTCAGTTTGCACCCCTGCACCTCTAAAGCCGCTAAAGATGAGACGATGGAAAGCCCCCGCCGAATCTCCTCTGGCTCAACGTCGAAAGCGCTGGTTTTTTCCGAAGGCTTGCCAAACCGTTTCGCCGCCCCCGACTTGTAAAGACAGGCGTCCAAAAGGGTGGTTTTCCCCGTCCTGCCGTGTCCTATAACCGCCACATTGCGCAGATCCGCGCTATCGTATTCCCGCATACGAATCCCTCCTTGAAAGTAATTTTAATTATAGTTAGATGAATTCTCTAATAACCGTGTCTTTTCCTGCTAAAAAGAAAATATTTGCCAAACTTGGCGGCTTCGGGAGATTGCCGCGGTGTATTCATTTTGCTTTATCGCCGTTGAGGGAGGCTTCCAGGGATATATTTATGCAATCATCCGCAGGAATCGGATGTTAAAAGAGGAGTGTTTTTGATTGGAATGTTGAACTGTGTTTCGGGAAGGTGTAATATGGGCGTTGGGATAGCTTGACAAGAGCCCAAAAAGGCTCTAAAATGGCGAATGTTAATTCCTACTGTTTTACTAGGAATTAACAATTGCTTTTGAAATTTCACCTATATATCATCTGCAATACAGGGAGAGAGCAAAATGGCAGATATGTTGACGGTAAAAGACCTCCATGCAAGCGTGGAGGGAAAAGAAATATTAAAGGGCCTCAACCTGACCGTCGGAAAGGGAGAGATCCACGTTTTACTGGGACCGAACGGTTCCGGTAAGTCAACCCTGATGAATGTTCTCATGGGGCATCCCCTCTACCAGGTTACCAGCGGCGGCATAACCTTTGAGGGCGAGGAGCTTCTGGACATGAAACCCTTTGAAAGGGCCCAGAAGGGTATCTTCCTTTCCTTCCAGACACCGGAGGAAATCCCCGGCATCACCGTTGAGAATATGCTTCGTACTGCAAAGCAGGCGATTACCGGCGAAAAAATAAAGATCCTTACCTTCAAAAAGGAGCTCAAGGCGGCAATGGCGGAGCTGGAGATAGATGAAAGCTACGCCAGCCGTTACCTGAACGTGGGATTCTCCGGCGGTGAGAAGAAACGTAACGAGATCCTTCAGCTGATGATGCTGCAACCGAAGCTGGCGCTCCTTGATGAAACGGATTCCGGCCTTGACGTGGATGCAGTTAAGATCGTGTCAAAGGGTGTGGCAGCTTTTCACAATGAGGGAAATTCCTGCCTTATCATTACCCATAATGCCCGCATTCTTGACCGCCTTGCGGTGGACAGAGTCCATGTCATGAAGGAAGGGAGAATTATTCAGGAGGGCGGTACTGAACTAATCGATGAAATCAACCGGTCTGGCTTTTCCCATCTGCTGGGTGAGAAGTGAGGCAGAAAATGGCAAAACAGAAAACTTTTATTGAAGACATCGAGCGTACGCTCTATGACATAAGGAATGAAGACCGGGCTCTCTATAAAAGCCAGGCCGGACTTACCGAAGAAATCGTCCGGGATATTTCAGCGAAGAAGCGCGACCCTGAGTGGATGCTGGAGTTTCGCTTGAAATCCCTTGAGATCTATAATCAAATTTCCCTGCCTGCCTGGGGCCCTGACCTGTCCGATCTGGATATGGACAATATCGTTACCTATGTTCAGCCTGATGCAAAGATGGTTGGCAACTGGGAGGAGGTACCCGAGGACATAAAGGATACCTTTGACCGGCTGGGTATCCCGGAAGCAGAGAAGACATCCCTGGCCGGGGTAGGGGCTCAGTACGATTCTGAGGTCGTCTATCACAGCGTACAGGAAAGCCTCACCAGGCAGGGTGTTGTCTATACCGATATGGAGACGGCCCTTCGGGAATATGAGGACATCGTGAAGGAATACTTCATGAAGCTTGTACCGCCCAAAGACCACAAGTTTGCGGCTCTTCATGGCGCAGTCTGGTCCGGTGGCTCCTTTGTTTATGTTCCGGCGGGAATCGATGTGAAAATTCCCCTCCAGTCTTATTTCCGTCTTAACGCCCCCGGAGCAGGACAGTTTGAGCATACCCTGATCGTCCTGGAAAAAGGAGCGAAGCTCCATTTCATCGAAGGCTGTTCCGCCCCGAAATATAATGTGACAAACCTTCATGCCGGTTGTGTTGAGCTTTTTGTGAAGGAAGGTGCCAGGCTCCGTTACTCTACTATCGAAAACTGGTCACGGAACATGATGAACCTGAATACAAAGCGGGCTTATGTAGAGAAGGATGGGACTATCGAGTGGGTATCCGGGTCTTTTGGCTCCCGAGTTTCCATGCTGTATCCCACCAGTATTTTGGCCGGGGACGGTGCTCATTGCGAGTTCACCGGGGTGACCTTTGCCGCCAAGGGACAAAATCTTGATACCGGCTGCAGTGTTATCTGTACTGCCCCTAACACCTCTGCTACCGTAAATACCCGCACCATATCAAAGGCCGGTGGCCAGGCTACCTACCGCAGTGCCGTGAAGGTCACAAAAAAGGCGGACAATGTGAAGTGTTCGATGAACTGTGAATCCCTGATGCTGGATGATATTTCCCGTTCTGATACGCTTCCGGTAATGGATATAGAAAATGCCACGGCCGATATCGGACACGAGGCAAAAATAGGCCGCATCAGTGATGACGCGGTGTTCTATCTGATGAGCCGGGGGATAGGTGAGGAAGAGGCAAGAGCGATGATCGTCCGAGGATTTGTAGAGCCCATCGCCAAGGAACTTCCCCTTGAATATGCAGTAGAGATGAATAATCTCGTTACAATTGAATTGGAAGGGACGATGGGTTGATGGAAAAAAAGAAAAACCGCATCGTCTACACAGAGATACCGATGCGTACCTGGCGCTGGCTGGGGGTAAATGAAGGGGAAATAAGCGCCGACCTGATGATGCGCACGGCAATCAAAGGCAGGATGTATGTGAAGCCGGGACAAAACGAATCCATGTCTCATGTGTGCCGTAACAGTGACCGGGAAATATGCCAGGTGGCAGTGGGAGAGAACTCCCGATACAAGGTTACCAGTGTAGTGTTGGCCCCTGATGATGGTGAGTGGGCTGGAGTAATGAAGATCCGGGTTGATGCCGGCGGCAGTGTTCAGGTAAACGTAATTTATCTGGGAGGCAGAAAAAATCTCAGCTCCATTGAGATCGAGCTTGTAGGCGACGACAGCTCGGCTGAAATCAATGCTCTCTATTTTGCTTCGGACCATGAGAAATATGACATGAACTTCATCATCAGGCAGATGGGAAAGCGCACCACCAGCAGCATGAATGTCTACGGTGCCCTTGGGGGCAATGCGGACAAGATTTTCCGCGGGACCCTTGATTTTGTGAAAGGCTGCTGTGGTTCCGTCGGCAACGAAAAAGAGGAGATTATTCTTCTTTCGGAGGGAGTCCGCAACCGGACAGTGCCTCTCATGCTTTCCGGTGAAGACGATGTGGACGGTCATCATGCAGCCAGCATAGGCCGCATGGACGAGGACAGACTGTTCTATCTGATGAGCCGCGGGCTTGACGAGGAGGAAGCAAAGCGCCTTGTGCTGGAGGCAACCTTTGCTCCCGTTGTAAACCTGATTGATAATGAGGAGCTGAAGAGCGAGATACAGGCCGCTATAAACAGAAAAGTCCTCAAGTGTCTCTAAATCTTATGGGACAAGGCAGTAATTTAAATTTTTGTGAAAATTTCAGGCATAACTCGTCATAGGGTTTGCCTTATGCAAAGTAAGGGGTTATATATGTCAGACAAATATCGGGCCGATTTTCCTTTGCTGGCCGAGAAGATGAACGGTCTGCCAATTGCCTATCTTGACAATAGCGCGACGACCCAGAAGCCGGAGAGCGTTATCGAGGCAGTCACAGAATACTACCGCAGACAGAATGCCAACCCCCATCGTGGAGCTTACGCTCTTTCCGTAACGGCTACCGATGTATATGAAAATTGCCGGGAGCGGGTGACAAAATTTCTTAACGCCCGGCGCTCAAGAGAAATAATCTTCACCAGGAATACTACAGAGTCCTTGAATCTTTTGGCTTACAGCTATGGCCTCCCCGCGCTTAAATCGGGAGATGAAATTTTGATTTCTATTGCGGAGCACCATTCCAATCTGGTGCCCTGGCAGATGGTAGCCGCTCGTACCGGCGCGAAGCTGAATTACATTTATCTGGAAAAGGACGGCAATCTTTGCCGGCAGGATATTCAGGATAAAATCACCACAAAGACAAAAATCGTTGCCGTTACCCAGGTCTCCAATGTGCTGGGCCTCATCAATGATGTGAAGGCTATTGGCGAAAGGGCTCATGCTGTTGGGGCGGTTATCATTGTGGACGGCGCTCAGAGCGTTCCTCATATGGCGGTGGATGTTCAGCAGCTGGACTGCGATTTTCTGGCTTTCTCTGGCCATAAGCTCCTTTCTCCCATGGGCATCGGGGTTCTTTACGGCAGGGAGAAGCTTCTTGAGGCTATGCCCCCCTTTCTCATGGGCGGTGACATGATAGAGTACGTTGCCGAACAGCATACCGACTATGCAGAGCTGCCGGCGAAGTTTGAGGCGGGGACGCAGAATGTCGGCGGGGGTCTTACCGCGGCCATTGACTATCTGGAAGAGGTAGGCTTTGACTACATTGCAGCCAGAGAAAAAGACCTGCTGGAATACGCCCTGCCAAAATTGAAGGAGCTGGATTATGTAGAGCTTTATGGCTGTGATTCCCGGCTGGACAACAAGACGGGGATCATTTCCTTCAATGTAAGAGATGTTCATCCCCATGATGTATCGACGATTCTGGATGCCGAAGGTGTAGCTGTCCGGGCCGGTCATCACTGTGCCCAGCCCTTGATGCGCTACCTTGGACAGAATGCCACCTGTCGGGCCAGCTTCTATTTCTACAATACAAAAGAAGATATTGACCGCTTTATTGCCGGTCTTAAAAAAGTCAGGGAGGTAATGCGCCTTGAGTCTTGATGATATTTACACGGAGCTTATAGCCGAAGAAAGTCGCAACAGTGAGCATAAGCATCATCTCGTTTCACCTACGGCTACTCTCAAGGGGCGAAACCCCTCCTGCGGCGATGAGATTACCATCGAGCTGGAGATTGGCAACGGTCTTGTGAAGGACGCCTCCTTCACCGGCGTTGGCTGCGCTATCTCCCAGGCATCAGCTTCGCTGATGATCGGGCTTATCAAGGGAAAGCCTGTGGATGAAGCAAAGCGGCTCTCTGAATTATTTCTCGGCATGATAAAGGGCGATGTTACCGATGAAGAGCAGTTGGAAGAGCTTGGGGATGCTGCGGCTCTGGAGAGTGTATCCCAGCTTCCTGCCAGAGTGAAGTGCGCTGCTTTGGGCTGGCATACCCTTGACGAGGCATTGAAATAGGTTTAAGTTTCCAATGGGGATTCAATAATTGTATAAAGAATCCCTGACTGAAAAGTGAGAATTTTTTGCAGTCCATTTGCCTGTTCCATGAATAAGCAAATGGACTGTTTTTGTCATCGGCTATGGTAGACTGTCTGGAAATTCTGAATTGTGATATAATCTTAAACAAATTAAGAAGGAATGTTGGCAGTTTTGGTGCTTCTAAAGGAGCGGTTGATCGTAATGACAGCGGAAAAAAGAGAACCCGGCGGCAAGGCAAAAAAAGCCTTGCTGGTTTTACTGTTATTTGGTTTTCTCACGGTAGCGGGACGGATACTCACCCTCACTGAGCCGAACAATTTCGGCTATGGGCTCCTCTACCATATGGCAATGGCGGCGACCATCGGCGGAATGGCCGACTGGTTTGCGGTAACGGCTATTTTCCATCGCCCCCTTGGCATCGCCTGGCGGACAGAAATCCTGAAGAAAAACCGGCAGCGCATCATGGAAGCGCTTGTTGATTTTTGCGGCCGTGACCTGTTGGGAGTAGGGAAGATAAAGACCATAATCAACCGGGAAAGCGTTTCGGATATGATGATCACCTATATTGATGAAAGAGGCGGAAAAGAAAAAATTTTGGCGGCGGTGGAAGCGGCGGGAGTAAAGACTCTGGCGGCTGTTGATATTGACCGGCTGGCCATGGAACTTTCCCCCATCATAACGAATATAATCTCATCTATTCCCACGGTTAAACTGGTTCAACATGGCCTCAACGATCTGACTGATCGGGAAATCGGCGGCCCCGATACCCTTGCCTCCTATGGGGCGAAGTTGTGTCGGGAGCTTTTGAATAATGAGGGGACTCAGCAGCTGCTCCTTACGGAAGCGGAAGGGCTTCGCAGAGACTATACCAGTGGAAATCCCATGCGGGAAATGGCCTTAACCATGGCAAAACTGACACCGGAGCGCATAAGGGAGCTTATGAATGAAGCGGCAGACAAGAAGCTGACGGAAATGGCCCAGAGGGGAACACCTGCCCATGAGCAGCTGGTGGCTTGGATAAGCGATAAAATAACGGCAGGGGAGATTGAGGGAAAGCTGACAGCTATCCTGACCGAAAAGCAGCAGGAGCTTGCTTCACCAGGACTGATGGCCGGATTGCTTGCCTCGTTGATGCGCCAGTCCTTCGGGGAGGGAACCGGGGACTCTGCCGGCTCTACGGTTTGGCGCGAGCATTTCCGCGCTATTGCGGCTGAAAAGCTGACGGAGTTTACGAAAAACAGGGTCTGGCAGGCAAGATTTGACGAATTCGTGAAGGAATATCTGGTCAGTCAGCTGGAGGAACATCACGACTTCATCATCGACCTTATCAGACAGCGGCTGGAAGAGCTGACGGATGAAGAGCTTATTGAACTTAGCGAGAACTATGTGGCCGATGACTTGCAGATAATCAGGATAAACGGTTCTGTAGTCGGCGGGATTGCCGGTGGGCTGCTCTACGTTATTATGAGCGTAGCAGGAAGGCTGGTGGCAGCATGAAAAAGGGATTAAATGATGCCGATAAGGTGTTGCTGCTGGCTTTTGTCCTCTTTTTAACAGCCTTGGGTATAGATTATTCCTGTAAGACGGTATGGTCAGCCTGGCTCCTCTTTGTGGTGGAGGCATCCCTGGTGGGAGGAATTGCCGATTGGTTTGCGGTGACGGCGCTGTTCTCCAAACCGCTTGGCTTCCCCTGGCATACTGCCATTCTGCCGTCCCATCGGCAGGAGTTTACTGAGGCCACAGTAAAAATGATTAAAAGGGAATTTCTCTCTCGGCGGAAACTCTTTGATATCATTCGTAGGGAAAGCTGGCAGGGAGCCCTGGTGGACCGCCTGTTTAACAAAGAAATGAGAGAAGAACTCACGGCTACACTAGTAAGGCTGCTGGGGGATTTTCTTCGTTCCATGGACTTCAAGGTGGCCGAAAGCGCAGTTGCCCAGTCAGTTCGCAGGCAATTGTGGCAGCTGACACCCCGTCAGTCGGTAGAGTATATAAGAGATTCTCTAAAAAGTGGCGGCGGCAAAGAACTATTTGCGGCCCTCGGCCGTTATACAGAGACTGTAATTGATGCTCCGGACTTTGAGGCACGGATATCGGACCAGCTGCGCAAGCTGGTAGAAAATGGAGAAACCAACCCTCTGATGGCAATGATGAAAGGCTTTGCCAATATGATGGGCATTGCCAATTACGATGAGGCCGCCCATCTTATCAGAGTGCGGCTGGGAAATTTAGGAGCAGCCCTTCAGGAGGACAACTCGAGACTTCGGGATAACTTGTCCGTGGTTTTGTCAGAGTCTTTGGAGCGACTGGCTTTTGATGAGAAATTCTGTGCTGATTTCCGTACCGTCGTTGATGAGGTGATCGTCCGCCTGCCGGTGGAAAAGGCCGTTGAACAGGTGTTTAATGGCTTCCGCAGCGGTGTTTCTTCCGTTTCTACCTTGAAGTCGGGAGAAATCATCAGCCTGCTGCCCGGGGCTAACCGGACAGAAGCGGTGACGGTTTCCGAAGAAGGGAATCTTCCGGTAACCACGGCAAATATCGCTAACCTGCTGGCCAGGCTTGCCCCGGAGCTGGTAGATAGCTTCCTGGTGAATTTAAGAAATGAACCGGCCGCGGCGGCGCTGCTATTTGATATAGGGGGAAGAACTGCCCTGAAAGCGAGAGAGCTGGCTGGAACAATCGCCCGTGAGGTTG
>CAJTSO010000046.1:0-6946 GCA_910579115.1 uncultured Selenomonadaceae bacterium | reverse complement strand
CATCTTAGTGATGAGGATCTCAACGCCCTCATTTATGACAAGATCGAGCCTGATCTTCTTTGGATAAGGATGAATGGCTCGATTGTGGGGGCGGTAATAGGTTTTTTTATGTTCATATTATTGGAAATTGTCCCCAGAATTATAATGTAACGTTCCTGAAAATTTCCCGTTTCCGAAGGTTGTCCTTTTGAAAATAATCCCTATATGGTATACTTTTGTCTGTAGCTGAAGAAGGAAAGTTGTTAGAAATATCAGGAGGCTTCTATGTTCAATTACAAGAAGAAGGACACAGAATTTTATGAACTGTTCGTTGAAAGCGCAAAACTTTTTTATAAGGGCGCTCTTATCATGGACGAGGTTATGCTGGATTATCACAAGGGCGAAGAAAAAATGCAGGAAATCATCAGCTTGGAACATCATGCCGATGATGTAAATGATAGAATTATTGACAAGCTGAATCAGACTTTTATCACCCCTATCGACCGGGAGGACATTTATTCACTGGCAAATGGGCTTGATGACGGTGTTGACATCCTGCAGGACACCCTGCAGATGTTGGTCGTATACAAGGCCGGAGTTGCCATGGATGGAGCGGTCAGGTTGACGAAGCTGATTATTGAGTCCACTGAGGAAATAATTAAGGCCTTGGATATGTTGTCAGATATTAAGAAAAACCAGCTGGCGATTTTGGATGCCACGCACAGAATCGGGCGCTTGGAGAGTGAAGGGGACCGGGTTTATCGTCAGGAGCTGGCAATGCTGTTTGATCGGGAAAAGGATCCCATCAATTTGATTAAGTGGAAGGATATTCTGGCTAATCTTGAGGAATCCCTTGACCACTGCGAGAGGATTTCCGATATGATCCGCGGTGTGGTGATGAAGTATGCCTGAGGTGAAATACCTGATACTGACGGTAGTTGTATTGGCATTGATATTTGATTATATCAATGGTTTTCACGATACGGCGAATGCCATAGCTACTTCAGTTTCCACAAGAGCGATGAAACCCAACAACGCCATATTGATGGCGGCGGTACTGAACTTTCTGGGGGCTATGTTCAGTACCGGCGTGGCCAAGACAATAGGGGCCGATATTGTTGTCTCAGCAAGCCATATTGACGAGAGGATAATCATCGCTGCCATCAGCGGGGCGATTATCTGGAACATTCTCACCTGGTATGTGGCCCTGCCATCCAGCTCCTCTCATGCATTGGTTGGCGGCATAGTCGGAGCAATGCTGGTTTCGACAGGAGCCAGCGGCCTGAATTTCATTGGCATTGGAAAGATCGTTCTTTCCCTGGTAGTATCTCCGATATTAGCAATCGTCAGCGGCTGTATTGTCATGAATATACTGTTCATTTTGTTTGGCGGCTCAAACCCTTATGCCGTCAATGGGCTGTTCAAGAAAATGCAGATAATTTCCGCCGCTATGATGGCATTTTCCCATGGCTCTAATGACGCTCAGAAATCAATGGGTATTATCACCCTGGCGCTTCTTTCCGGCGGCTTCATCAGTGAGTTTGAAGTTCCCTTTGTCGTAAAGTTTATGGCGGCCGCGGCAATGGCTATCGGTACGGCTATGGGCGGCTGGCGGATAATCAAAACAATCGGCGGAAAGATATTCAAGCTGGAGCCTATCTCCGGTTTTGCGGCAGACCTCAATTCCTCGATAGTTATTTTTTCCGCAACTCTGCTGCACTTGCCGGTATCCACTACTCATGTAGTGTCCGGCTCAATTATGGGTGTTGGGACAGCAAAGCGTTTCAAGGCAGTCCGCTGGGGCGTGGCCCAGCAGATGCTTATGGCATGGGTGCTTACAATCCCCTGTACGGCGGTGATGGGAGCGCTGGCCTACTGGCTTGTTCAAAAGATTTTCTGAAATTAAGAGAATTTCCTTGACAAGCTTTCGCTGCTTACGTATAATATCGCATTGCAGGCGTTGGCCGGCATATATGTGATTCACTAGCTCAGCTGGTAGAGCATCTGACTTTTAATCAGGGGGTCCCGGGTTCGAGTCCCGGGTGGATCACCATCATGGCGCGTTCGTCAAGTGGTTAAGACACCGCCCTTTCACGGCGGGAACACGGGTTCAAATCCCGTATGCGTCACCAGCAGTTATCCGCCCGGAGCTCCGGGCGGTTTTTTGTTGCCGTTTTTTTGCTGCAGGTTAGAATTCCGCCGCTCGTTCAGCCGCTTTCCTTCATTAAATGGAAATTTGTATTGCAAATTCTTCCGCCATTGTGTATATTACGGTTTGATTGTCTGTGGGAAGAAGGATTGTTCCGTTAAAAGAGGGAGCCTATGAAGAGAGCGTTGCCGGGAAAGTTTTATCTGGGAGCCCTGAGTCAGGCTCCGGGGCTGGGAGGAGTCTCCCTCGCCCGGGTGCTGAAATTCTTTGAATCACCGGAGGATGCCTGGGACAGGGGAACAGTCAATGACTTTTTGGCCGCCGGGCTTACGGTCCTCCAGGCGGAAAGCGTGACCGCTCATATAAAAAAACGGCGGGATCTTCCCCAGGAGCTGAAGGAACTCTGTGATAAGAAAGGGATCAGGCTCGTCGGCCTGGACGAGGAGGATTACCCCCGCCTGTTAAAGGAGATTTATAAGCCGCCGGCAGTGCTGTACTGCCGGGGCCGTCTGCTGAAGGAAGAAATCTGTCTGGCCCTGGTGGGAAGCAGGCGGATGACTCCTTACGGAAAAAAAGCCGCCGAGGTCATCGCCAGCGGGCTGGCCAGAGCCGGAGTTACCGTAGTCAGCGGCGCGGCTTATGGGATAGACAGCGCTGCCCACGTGGGCGCGCTGAAAGTCCCCGAGAGCCGGACGATAGCCGTATTGGGCTGCGGGGTGGATGTGGCCTACCCCAGGAGCCACGAAAAGCTGCTGGAGGAAATCGCCCAGCGGGGAGCCGTCATTAGCGAGTACCCGCCGGGGACAACGCCCCAGCCGGGCTTTTTCCCCCAGCGGAACCGGATAATCGCCGGAATGAGCCATGGCGCCGTGGTGGTGGAGGCGGCGGAACGAAGCGGTTCCCTGATAACGGCGGAGCTGGCCCTCAGCGAAGGCCGGGATGTCTTCGCCGTGCCGGGAAGCATCTTCTCCGCTGCCTCCGAAGGGACGAACCGCCTCATCCTTCAGGGGGCCAAGCTGGTTCGGTCAGCGGCGGATATAATTTCCGAATATCCCTGGCTTGTACATCCGGTTGACGGGGCCGGAGCCAGGACAAAGGGAGAAACCGGGCCGAAGCTCAGCCCTGAGGAGAAGCAGGTTTATGACCTGCTTCTTACAGATACGCCCCTGACTATCGACGACGTTATTTACCGTCTCCACGGGAAAGGCGAGGCCTCCAATATTGCCTTTGTCCTTCTGCAGCTGGAGATGAAAGGACTTGCAGAGTCTGACGCCAGCCACGGCTATACAAAGACAGTAATTTAACTGACAATTGATCTAACAGGCTCCCCTCCGGAGGAGCTGGCGGCGGAGCCGCCTGAGGGGTACTCCCAAATCAATAACATATAAGGAGGGACTGCAGTGCCTGCAGCATCCGCAAAAGCATCGACTACCAGAAAAACCGCTTCCCGGACGGCGGGAAGGAAAACTGCCGCCGGAAACAAAACCGCCGGCAAGACGCTGGTGGTTGTGGAATCTCCGGCCAAGGCAAAGACTATCGAGAAATACCTTGGCTCAAAATATACCGTCAAGGCATCCATGGGCCATCTGAGAGATTTACCCCGCAGTCAGTTTGGTATCGACGTGGATAAGGATTTTGAGCCAAAATACATAAACATCCGGGGTAAGGGCGATATCATCAAGGATCTGAAAAAGGCGGCCGATAATGCGGACAAAGTTTATCTGGCCAGCGACCCGGATCGGGAAGGGGAGGCCATCGCCTGGCATTTGGCCCATATTTTGGGAATAAATCCGGCGGATAACTGCCGCATCGTGTTCAATGAAATCACCAAGCCGGCCATACAGGCGGCGGTAAAAGCCCCTCATCCCATCGAGATGGAGCGGGTGGATGCCCAGCAGGCCCGTCGGCTCCTCGATAGAATCGTAGGCTATCAGCTCTCCCCCCTACTTTGGCGAAAAGTGAAAAAAGGCCTGTCTGCCGGGCGGGTCCAATCCGTTACCGTGAAGCTCATCGTCGATCGGGAAAAAGAAATAGAGTCCTTCGTTTCCAAGGAATACTGGTCCGTTGACCTTCGCCTGCGCCGGGAAAAGTCCCCACTCTTTACGGCGGCCCTCATTTCGGCAGAGGGCAAACGCCTGGATGAGAAACGGGATGACGGCTGGGTACCGGCGATTCCCGACGAAAAGACCGCTATGAAAATCAAGGCGGAGCTGGAAAAGAATGCCGATAAGCTGAAGGTAGAGGAAATCAAAAGGAATACCGTCCTCCGGAAAGCGGCCCCGCCTTTTAATACCAGCAGCCTCCAGCAGGACGCTGCCCGCAAGCTGGGCTTTACCTCCCGCAAGACCATGATGATTGCCCAGCAGCTTTATGAAGGTATCCGTATCGGCTCCGGCCATGCCGGCCTCATCACCTACATGCGTACCGATTCAACCCGCCTCTCCGCCGTAGCGCTGAATGCCGTCCGGGATTATATCGGGGGAAAATTCGGCGGCGATTTTCTGCCGGAAAAGCCGAATTTCTACAGCACCGGCAAAAATGCCCAGGACGCCCATGAAGCCATCCGTCCCACTGATGTAAACAACACTCCGGAGAATATCGAAAAATACCTTTCCGTTGACCAGTTTAAGCTGTACCGCCTTATCTGGCAGCGGTTCGTGGCCTGCCAGATGACCCCGGCTGTCTACGACCGCCTGGCGGTGAATATTTCCGCCGGTAAGAAGTACCTCTGCCGGGCGGCGGGCTCTGTCCGTACCTTCCCGGGCTTCATGGCGGTTTACGCCGGGATCGAGGACAAGCGGGAGAAGGATGTGAAGCTGCCGGAGCTGAAGGAAGGGGACAGGCTGACCCTCCATGAAGTAAAGCCTGAACAGCACTTCACCGAGCCGCCTCCCCGCTACAATGAGGCCTCCCTTGTCCACCTGCTGGAAAAACTGGGCATCGGCCGCCCCAGCACCTACGCCCCCACCATCGAGACCGTCATCGCCCGGGGCTACGTGGTGCGGGAGGAGAAGCACTTCCGCCCCACAGAGCTGGGCGTGCTGGTGGTAAATATGCTGGAGGAATACTTCCGGAGCATCGTGGATGTGAAATTCACGGCGGACATGGAAGCAAAGCTGGACAATATTGCCGAGGGCAAGCTTCACCGCAACGACCTGCTGAAGGAATTTTACGGCCCCTTCCACGCCACCATTGAGAAAGCCGATGAAGCCATCGGCCACGTGACCATCGAGCCGGAAAAAACCGATGTTATCTGTGAGCTGTGCGGCCGCAACATGGTTATCCGGCAGGGACGGTTCGGTAAATTCCTGGCCTGCCCCGGCTTCCCGGAGTGCCGCAATACAAAGCCCATCATCGTTTCCACCGGCTGCCGCTGTCCCAAGTGCGGCGGCGACGTGCTGGAGAAAAAATCCCATCGGGGCAGGCTGTTCTACGGCTGCAGCAATTATCCCCGGTGCGGTTTCACCACCTGGGACAAGCCCCTGAAGGAGCCCTGTCCCAAGTGCGGCGGGTTGCAGCTCCAATACCGCTACAAGAACGGCCGCGCCGTGGCCTATTGCTACAATCCGGACTGTGAGAGCCGAAAGGATAACCCGGTAAATAAGGAGCTTGACCGGGTGGCTCAGCGGATGAAGAAACTGGCGGCGGGGGAATCCGCAAAACCACCGGCGAAGAAAACCGCCGGCAAGAAAACGAAAAAGTAAGCTGATGAAAAAGGTTATTGTGATCGGAGCCGGACTGGCCGGCTGTGAGGCCGCCTGGCAGGCAGCCCGGCAGGGGGTCCCGGTGACGCTGTATGAGATGAAGCCCTGCCGGATGAGCCCCGCCCACCACAGCGGGGATTTCGCCGAGCTGGTCTGCTCCAATTCATTTCGGGCCGACGGGCTGCTGAACGCGGTGGGAGTCCTGAAGCAGGAAATGCGGGCCCTGGATGGGTTGATCATTCGGATCGCCGATGAGACGCGGGTACCGGCCGGAGGAGCTCTGGCAGTGGACCGGGTGAAATTCAGCCGCCGGGTCACCGGGGAGCTGGAGAACCATCCCCTGATCACCGTCTGCCGGGAAGAGGTGAGGTCGATCCCCGACGGTGACGGTGATACCATCGTGGTAGTGGCCACCGGTCCCCTGACGGACGGAGCCATTGCCGGGGAGGTGGCCCGCCTGACAGACGAACGCTCCTGCTACTTCTACGACGCGGCGGCCCCCATCGTTACCCGTGAATCAATTGACATGACCTCGGCCTACTTCGCCTCCCGCTACGGCAAGGGAGATAAATTCGACTATATCAACTGCCCCCTCACCCGTGAGGAGTACGAAGTCTTTTATCGGGAGCTTATCGGGGCGGAGCGGGCGGAGCTTCACCGATTTGAAAAGGAACTCCACTTTGAGGGCTGCATGCCCGTTGAAACCATTGCGGCCAGAGGAAAGGAAACCCTGCTGTTCGGTCCCCTGAAGCCGGTGGGGCTGGAAAATCCGGCCACCGGGGAACGCCCTTATGCCGTGGTTCAGCTGCGCCATGATGACGCCGCCGGTACCCTCTATAATCTGGTAGGCTTCCAGACAAATCTCAAGTGGCCGGAGCAGCGGCGGGTCTTCGGCCTGATCCCCGCCCTGCGGAACGCGGAATTTGTCCGCTACGGGGTAATGCATCGGAATACCTTTGTAAATTCCCCCCGGCACCTCCTGCCTACCTATCAGCTGAAAAACTATCAAAATGTCTTTTTTGCCGGGCAGATGACCGGGGTGGAGGGGTACCTGGAGTCAGCCTCCGCCGGACTGGCGGCGGGGCTGAATGCCGGACGGCTGGCCCGGGGAGAG
>CAJTSO010000045.1:3510-15324 GCA_910579115.1 uncultured Selenomonadaceae bacterium | reverse complement strand
TGCCTGTGGCAACGGAACGCGCGATTGTGAAGCTGGATAAAAAAGAGGGCAAAAAGCTGGAGCGCTGGCAGAAGATTGCCGACGAAGCGGCAAAGCAGTGCGGTCGCACCCGTCTCATGAGGGTTGAGGGAGTAAAATCTCTGAATGCATGGCTGGACCAGGAAGCAAGAGAAGAAATTGCCGGGGGAGCGGTGGGTATTTTTGCATACGAGAAGGAAGCGGAGATTTCCATCGGTCAATTCCTCACTGACCGGCTCAAAGGGGAGAAAGCGCCGGAGCGTTATCTGGCCCTTGTAGGTCCGGAGGGTGGATTCTCCCAGGGGGAGGCGCAGGCTGCCGCAGCGGCGGGCTTTAACTCGGTTACTATGGGCCCGCGGATATTTCGGGCGGAAACCGCGGCCCTCACCGTTGCCGCTATCATCCAGTATCAATGCGGCGACGTGGGCGCGTTGCCCGGATGATTTCAGCTTTGAATAAATCCTAAGATAAGGTTGAAGAATATGAAAACCAATAAATCCGTAGCCTTTCTGACTTTGGGTTGCAAGGTAAATCAGATAGAAACCCAATCCATGAGTAAGCTGTTCCGTCAGGCGGGCTATGCTGTGAAAGAATTTGGCGAGGATGCGGACATCTATGTCATCAATACCTGCTCTGTAACCGCGGTGGGAGAGAAGAAGTCACGACAGCAGATCCGGCGGGCTCATCGGATGAATCCCGGGGCGGTCATCGCCGTTACCGGCTGCTATGCCCAGCTGGCGCCGGAGGACGTAGCGGCCATCGAGGGCGTAGGACTTGTCATCGGCATAAGAGACCGTCAGAATATTGTCCGTCTGGCAGAGGAGGCGGCGGAGTCTTATGCCAGAGAGCGCCGGGCAGCTACCAGGGTGGAAAATATCAGGGACGCTCATGAATTTGAAGAGCTGACCGCCGCTGATGATCTAAAGGGAGACGCTGCCCCCCGGCACAGGACCCGGGCCTTTATAAAGATTCAGGAGGGGTGCGAGAACTTCTGTACTTACTGTATCATTCCCTATACAAGGGGGCCGCTCCGCTCCCGCCGGCTGAACAGCATACAGCAGGAAGTCCGGCAACTGGCCGGAGAGGGGTATCGGGAAATAGTTATTACCGGCATTCATTTGGGGGCCTACGGCCGTGATTTTGGCGATGGCACGACCTTGGCTGACGCGGTTGAAACGGTCTTGTCGGAAAAGAGCTTTGCCAGAGTCCGCCTCAGCTCCCTGGAGTCCCTGGAGGTTGATGACAGACTGTTGAAGCTGATGAAAGGGGAGCCGCGGCTTGCCCCGCATTTTCATCTTCCCCTTCAAGCGGGCAGTGATGAAATCCTGCGGCGGATGAACCGTCACTATACCACCGGGGAATTTATCGCCCTGGCGGAGCGGCTCCGGAAAGAGATTCCGTCCCTGGCTCTTACCACTGATATTATTGTAGGGTTCCCGGGAGAAACGGAGGGGATGTTTGCGGAGACGCTGAAGAACGCTGAGCTGATCGGGTTCAGCCGGATTCATGTCTTCCCGTACTCAATCCGCCCCGGTACCCCGGCGGCCACCATGCCCGATCAGGTGCCAGAGCCAATAAAAAAAGAGCGGGTTCACCGCCTGGAACAGGTGGGGGAAAAAACTGCCGCTCTGTTCAGGCAGTCGGCAATCGGTGAAGTCAAAGAGGTGCTGATTGAAGCAATTGATTCAGCAGAGGGGATTGCCGACGGCCTCACCGATAACTATCTAAGGGTGTACTGCGACGGGTCAGGGCAAAAAAGCGGGGAGATTGTTCCCTTGCGGCTGGAAAGGGAGTACAGGGACGGGCTGTGGGGCGAAATGCTCTCCCGGTAAAAACATCCTGAATGGTGATAGCTCCTTGAAAAGTAAAGAAGCAAAAAAACAGATTGAAATGGTGATATGGATAAAGCAGATTGTGACAGGGTAGGTGAAGCAAAGGTTCTGATTGAAAATATATTGCCTGGAAGTGATGAAAAATAAATCTGGTTTTGGGAGAAAATATTATGAATGTCGAAATTGTTTTAGCCTATACGCATACACAGGAAATAAACGCTCTGTTTTCAGAATATACAAATATGTTAATAGCTAACGACAGTTCATTTCAAAATTATCTCGATATTCAGCACTATGAAGAAGAAATAAATCATTTAGAAAACAAATATGGAATGCCATTGGGAAGATTGTATTTGGCCTATTGTAACGGGGAAGCCGCAGGTTGTATTGGCTTGAAAAATATAGATAAAAAAATTGTGAAATGAAACGACTTTATGTAAGACCGCAATTTAGAGGAGAAAGTATTGGTAAATTGCTTGTACAAAAAATCATAACCGACGCAAAGGAAATTGGTTATTCCCATATGTTGTTAGATACTCTCCCCTTTTTGGACAAGGCAATTCATATGTATAAACAATTTGGGTTTTACACTATAGATTGTTATAACAATAGTCCTATGAGTACATCGATATACATGAGATTGGATTTATGATTTTTATTCTGGCTTTGGAAAACTGCCACGGAATCATTCTTACTTCTCATATTCTTCCTGGTGAAATTCAAATGAGCAATTTTATACAATCCTCAACGCTCACATGATCGTATCATAATATCATGCAGCCGGCGCAAATAAATAATTAAGGAGCATGAGAAATGGATTATCAGAAATTATTTGAGCGATTTGACAAGGAAGGTAAGCTGGTTTTACCGGGTATGGAAATTTCCTTTGCCGGTATTCCCTGGTCTAAGCACCCTGCCTTCGAGGGGGTAGAATTAAAACACATCGTCACTTCCGAGCAGACGGGCGGGCAATTCAGCTATCACCTTGTGAGAATTGCTCCGAACAAAAAAATCGGAAGCCACGTTCATAAGACGCAGTTGGAAACCCATGAAGTGATTTCCGGCAGTGGCATATGTATCAATGAGGGGGCAGAAATTAAGTATGAGCCGGGCGTAATATCCATCCTGCCCATGAATATACCGCACGAGGTGACCGCCGGAAGCGAGGGCTTATATATTTTCGCAAAATTTATGCAGGCGTTGAATTATCGGAAAGTCCGTTATGGCAGTGGCTTGCAGGAGAGCCTGTAAACGGTAGGGGTCAGCCCGACATATCTTTCAAAATATCTTACGAAATGGCTTTGATCGCAGAACCCGGCGATTAAAGCCACTTCTGCTATACTGGCAACATCGTTTAACATATGCTGCGCTTTACGGACGCGGTTCTGAATTTGAAATTGGTGCGGCGTCAAACCGACAGCTTGCTTAAAACGTCTGATAAAGTGATACTTGCTGATGTGCAAGGAGCGCGCCATTTCGTCGATGCTTAACTTTGTTTCGGGACAGCGTTCCATTTGGGTTTTTGCCGAATCAATAAATGGTTCGACAGGATGCGAGAGGGAAGGATTGTTCAACGAATCCAGACGATGCAGCAGCTGAAATGTCTGGGCTTCGGTCAGCTCCAATTCACTGGCAGCAGCCAGCAAATGACAGATATTATTTTTGATTTCACCTTTACTGTAATTACTGATGATGTTTTTGCTGATACATAAGGTTAGCAGCGAGTACGGACCTTGCGCTTCAATGGAGTGCGGCACATAAGGCAAAATGGTAAAAGAACCGTCCTTGCGGCAAGTGTAATGATCCTCGCCAGCCGTCAGAAGAATCGAGCCCCGCAAAACTAAGCCGATTGTAAGAACGGAAACATGGTTGTGTACAGGATATGATATTTCTGAATCAATACAAAGTATCAACTCAATATCCACATTTCTATCATACAAATATTGAACATTATTTATTTTTTGCATAGCCGTCACCCCGGTTTCCATTCCTTTGAAAATTTTATAACAGAAGCGCGAAAAATAAAAGGCCGTTGTTAATCCAATGGATAGTTTGCCGCCTTCCTGTTCAAGCTCCGTTTCGATGAATGGGAAGTATAAGAAATCCCTTCCACTCTCAGGGGAATAAATATATAATGAAGCATAAATAAGTTTGGGATTCGCAAAATGGAGCGAGTCTGAAAGGAGATAAAGATGCCATATATTACGGTGGAAAGC
Source organism: uncultured Selenomonadaceae bacterium (assembly GCA_910579115.1). Taxonomy (GTDB): domain Bacteria; phylum Bacillota; class Negativicutes; order Selenomonadales; family Selenomonadaceae; genus RGIG250. Next base: position 11,258 of record CAJTSO010000045.1, on the reverse strand, counting down.
GGCGCGTTATCAGATAAACAAAAAGAGGAACTGATAAGACGATTGACAGAGGTTTCTTCTGAAATCATGGAAGTACCGCAGGAGTTTTTTGTAACTACAATCAAGGAGATTTCAGATAAAAATTTTGGTATTGGCGGGAAAACGATTGATAAAATTAAGGAAGAATATATAAAGAGACATCAATAAGTTGCCGTCTTGTTCCGGTTTGTTCGGGTTTATATGAAAGATAATGAGTGATTCGGGGTTTTTTGTTGCTTTTTGCAAACGACTGTGGTATCCTACCCGTGGCAAAAGATAATATCCTCGGCGAATTATACTTTTTCATTAAGAAATACCCTTACATTACTTTTCTGCTTAGATCTTCTCAAATGAGTGACTGAGACGGGAAGGCTTAGTGGTGTGTTGTTTATGACGATGCGCGCCTTCCTTCGGGAAGGCTTTTTTCTTTTGCCGCCGTATTTTGCTGCTTTGTGTAAAGGAGAAAAGATATGCAGGCAATTTGTAATCTTATTACCCGTAACATGGCGCTTCTGGTGCTGGCGGCAGGGGTTCTGGGGGCAGCGGCCCCCGATGCCTGTAAATGGATCGGCCCCCATATACCGCTGCTCCTGGGCGTCGTAATGTTTGGTATGGGGATGACCCTGAGGGTTGAGGATTTCCGCACGTTGGCAAAGCGTCCCTGGGAGGTAGCCGCCGGGGCTGTTCTACAGTTCACCATCATGCCCTTTATGGCCTGGGCAACACACGTACTACAATGGTCAAAACAAAGGGAAGCGAAAGAGCGATCTGGAGCAAATCTCGAAAAATGATTGGGGTAATTCTTGTCGGTACCTGCCCCGGCGGTACCGCCTCTAATGTTATCGCCTATCTGGCAAAGGGGGATGTAGCCCTGTCGGTGGCCATGACCACCTGCACGACCCTTTTGGCGCCCTTTGTGACACCGTGGATCACCTGGTGGCTGGCTGGCGCCTGGATCGATATTTCGCCGGAAGCCATGATGGTGTCTATCGTAAAGATGGTTCTCGTTCCGGTTCTGGCCGGTCTCCTGATGAATCACTTTGCCGGCGGTGTCGTCAGGAAGTGCCTGCCGGTTCTTCCGGCTTTTTCCGCTCTTACGGTGGTTCTTATCGTTGCCGGTGTGGTGTCGCTCTCTGCCGCAAAGCTTCTGCAATATGGGCTAATGATCGCCGGGATCGTCGTTCTTCATAACGGTTTTGGCTTCCTGCTTGGATACATAATGGCAAAGGCGCTGAAGATGGAACCGGCCAAGGCCCGTTCTATGGCTATTGAGGTAGGTATGCAGAATTCCGGTCTGGCCACGGCTCTTTCCGTGAAGTTCTTTACGCCGGAAGCGGCGATCCCCGGGGCAATATTCTCTGTATGGCACAATATTTCCGGGTCGCTGGTTGCCAATTATTTCGTCCGTCAGGATGAAAAGCAGCGGAGGCCGCAGGTAAAATAGAGTAAAAAAGATTTTTACAAAAGGAGTATTGGAAATGAAAGTCCTGTCAACTATCGCTGAAATAACTGCCTATACGGCTGAACTGAAAAAGGCAGGCAAAACCATCGGCCTTGTCCCCACTATGGGCGCCCTCCATGAGGGACACCTGACCCTTATGCGGGCTGCCAAAGCAGAAAATGACGTGGTTATTGCTTCAGTTTTTGTAAACCCTATACAGTTTGGGCCCAATGAAGACTACGATAAATATCCCCGGATGTTTGAAGCGGACCGCGCTAAGCTGGAAAGCGTGAAGGTTGATGCTGTGTTCCATCCGAAACCGGCCGAAATGTATCCCCCGGGCTTCTGCACTTATGTAAATGTCGATGGAGATTTCACCCGCAAGCTGTGCGGCGCCAGCCGTCCCGGCCACTTCCGGGGCGTTGCCACCGTCGTCACCCGCCTGATGAATCTCTCCCGAGCGGACAGAGCCTATTTCGGTCAGAAGGATGCCCAGCAGGTTTGCGTCATTAAGCGCTTTGTCAGCGACCTGAACATTCCCGTTCAGGTAGTGATGGTTCCCATCAGCCGTGAGGATAGCGGACTGGCCCGTTCCTCCCGCAATGCGTACCTGTCCGATAGAGAAAAGGAGCAGGCTCTCTGCCTTTCCCGCAGCCTGCGGAAAGCAGAAGCTGCCTTTTCCGGCGGAGAGAAAAATTCAGCGTTTCTGCTGAAAATCGTTCGGGATGAGCTGGCGGCTGAACCGGCGGCTGATGTAGAATACGTGGAGCTTTATGATTTTCCCACGCTGGAGCCAATTGAGACGGTGGAAAAGGCATCTCTCCTGGCTATGGCTGTCCGCATTGGAAAGACCCGCCTGATCGACAATATCATCATCGGCTGAGCCGGGACGACACCGGAATTTTATTTAGGAGGAACAGGATGTTTGTAAACATTTTCAAATCAAAAATCCATCGGGCCACTGTCACCGAAGCTTGCTTGAATTATATGGGCAGCATCACCATTGACAGTGAGCTCATGAAGGCGGCCAGGATTCGTCCCAACGAGCGGGTGCAAATCGTCGACAATAACAATGGCGCCCGCCTGGAAACCTACGTAATATCAGGAGAGCCCGGCAGCGGTATCATCTGTCTCAACGGTGCAGCCGCCCGTCTCGTCCAGCCAGGGGATACGGTCATTATCATCTCCTATGCCTGGATGGAGGAGAAGGAAGCGGATGAGTATCAGCCGGTTGTCGTCATGGTCGGGGAGGGGAACAAGATTACCGAGATCCGCCATGTAGAGCATCCGAGGGAGATCGGCTGACGATAAGAAATTATTTTTTAGACAATGATGTGAAAATCCCACCATCACTACGAGATCATTCTTTGGTGATGGTGGGATTTTTTGTCGCTGTATTTGCATTGACCAGATAGCTGAATTTGATATAATCTACATGATAGCATTACGAATTTTTTATGGGAGGAAGCTATGGGGGAGAATGAAAATCTAATCGAAAATCTGACCGTTGGGCTGGAAAAAACTGTTTCGGAAACGGTCGGCGATAACAATACGGCAAAAACGGTAGGAAGCGGCAGTCTGGATGTCTACGCCACGCCGATGATGATCGCCAGGATGGAGGAGGCGGCCGCTACCCTGGCGGAGGAACGGCTGCCGGAAGGATACACCAGCGTGGGTATTCTGTTGAATGTGGCTCACACCTCGGCTACCCCCTGCGGCATGAAAATTTCGGCCACGGTAAAGCTGGTGAAGGTGGAAGGAAAGAAGCTCACCTTTGAGGTGAAGGCGGCGGACGAAGCAGGGGAGATCGGCAGGGGAATTCATGAGCGTTTCATCGTAGAGAGCCGGCGCTTTCAGCAGAAGGCTGACAGCAAGAGGTCTTAACAACAGCACAGGAGGGAAAAGCAATGAAGAAAATCATCGCAATCAATGGCAGTCCCCGGAGAAAGAATAACACTTACGACGTTATCAGAGCTTGCCTTGACGGATGTGAAGAAGCCGGGGCAGAGACGAAGCTGTACCAGCTGGCGGATTTGAAATTCTCCGGCTGCGTCAGCTGCTTCTATTGCAAGAACAAGGCTGTTCCCCACGGCCACTGCGCTGTAAAGGACGATATCTCCCCAATACTGGAGGAGATAAAGGAATGTGACGGGCTGATACTGGGAGCTCCCATATATTTCATGAATATTTCCTCGCTGATGGCGGCGTTTCTTGAGCGGCTGTACTTTTCCAACTATATTTATAATTTTGATACGCCAACCGTATTTCCCAAGGCGCTTCCCTCTGCCTTTCTGTATACAATGAACCTTGACGAAAGGGGAATGGAGCACTTCCACATTGAGTCAATGCTTTGGCCTTTCCAAAAATTTACCAGGGTAATCCTTGGTAAAAAACCGGAAATACTCTATGCCTGTGATACCTGGCAGTATCCTGATTATGATAAATTTGAATCGGCAATGTTTGACGTAGAGCGAAAGAAGAACTCCCGGGCTAACCGCTGGCCCAGAGATTTGGAAAAAGCGAAGGAAATAGGCCGCAGATTGGCAGCCGGTGAATAATGTAAATTTTATTTTACAATTCACCTCGATTTTTCAAGGGACTTTTTTAGGTGATATATGGGGCTGTAAGGTTTGCGGCAGCTCATGTATTCATTCCAAATCCGTTGACTTTGTTTTCCGGCGGTGCTATATTATTCCCAATTGAATACGTCCTTTTAAGATTAGTCCTGTGAGGCTGACAAAGGGAGCTTACCCTGTAACAGGGTTGTTTGTGCTGGCTTTCTTGTGCCTTCCGGGGCGTGAGAGAGCTTTTGTTTTATTTATGATGCCGTCGTTCAGGGAAGTGCCACGAGCATTTTCCTGCTTATTTGCACTCAGCGATGATGGAGATAGCAATTACGCCGCGTTGACTGATGCAGGATTTGCCACTTACTAAATTTAAGTGAGGAAATTTTTAGTCGTTACAGCAAAAATTAAGGAGTGATCAGCTTGGGCAAAAATCAGGTTTCACTGTTCGGCAAAGACGTACTGGATCTAAAGTACTTCTCTCCGGAGGAAATCGGCCTCGTTCTCGAGACGGCAAAGGAAATGAAGAACATCATACACCGTGATATAAAAAAGGTGCCTACCCTTCGGGGAAAGTCTGTCGTTACAGTTTTTTACGAGCCTTCCACCCGTACCAGAACTTCCTTTGAGACGGCCGGTAAATATCTCGGGGCGGATGTTGTAAACATCACCGCCGGTACCTCCAGTATCGTAAAGGGTGAGAGCCTGCGGGATACGATGCTCACCGTCCAGGAAATGGGCTTTGATGCCATCGTCATGCGCCATAAGGCAGACGGCGCGGCCGAATACGCCGCCAAGGTGGTTGATCATCCCGTTATCATCAATGCCGGTGATGGGGCACACGCTCATCCTTCCCAGGGGCTTTTGAACCTCTTTACCCTCATGGAGCATAAGGGTCATCTCGAAGGGCTGAAGGTTGCTGTCGTAGGCGATATTCTCCACAGCCGCGTAGCCCGTTCCGATATTTGGGGTATGCGCCAGATGGGCATAGAGCTGCACCTGGCCGGACCCAAGACCATGATGCCCCGCTTCCTCTATGAGGAACCAGGCGTCGTTATCCATGATAATGTAGAGGACGCCATCCGTGGAGCTGATGCCATTGAGGTTCTCCGCATTCAGCTGGAACGGATGAAAGCCGGTCTTTTCCCCACCCGCCGGGAGTATGCCCGCATCTACGGGATCAACGATGAACGCCTCAAGCTGGCCAAGAAGGATGTTCTCGTCCTCCACCCCGGCCCCATGAATAAGGGTCTGGAAATTTCCCCCTATGTTGCATACGGCGAGCACACTGCCATTCAGGAGCAGGTAGAAAACGGAGTTGCTGTCCGCATGGCTCTTTTGACTCTGGTACTGACGGGAGGTAGCAAATAATGAAGCTTTTGATTAAAGGCGGTCAGGTAGTTGACCCCGCTAATAATATGGACAAGGTTGCCGACGTACTGGTGGAAGACGGCCGGATTGCCGCTGTGGGGGAAAATCTTGCGGCAGCTGATGCAGAGGTTGTGGAGGCAGGCGGGAAGATTGTTGCCCCGGGTCTGATCGATATGCACGTTCACTTCCGTGAGCCGGGACAGGAGGCAAAGGAAGATTTTGTTTCCGGTTCAAAGGCGGCAGCGGCCGGCGGCTTCACTCGGGTGGCAACTATGCCCAATACCTGTCCCGTGGTAGACGACGCTTCCCTCGTCCGCAGCCTGAAAGCCCGGGCCGCTGACGAAGGCCGCGTTCACATCGATATCATCGGCGCCCTGACCAAGGGGCAGGAAGGCAAGGAGCTGGCAGAAGTCGGCGATATGACATACGAAGGAGCCGTAGCCTTTTCTGACGACGGGCATTTTGTAAAGAGCGACCGGATCATGCTTAATGGGCTTGACTATCTTCGGGCCTTTGACAAGGTTATCATCAATCATGATGAGGAGCCTTCCCTTGTTGAGGAAGGCGTAATGAATGAGGGTCATGCCAGCGCAATGCTTGGGATGAAGGGCCGTCCGACGGTTGCGGAGGATATCGCTGTAATGAGGGACATCATGCTGGCCGAGTATGCTGACGCAAAGGTCCATGTGGCTCACATTTCCTCCGGCCGTTCTGTGGAGCTGGTTCGGGAAGCAAAGGCCAGAGGCGTTAAGGTTACCGCCGAGGTTACGCCCCATCATCTCACCATGACCGATGAAATGGTAGATTTTACTGACAGCTGCACAAAGGTAAATCCGCCTCTCCGCCGTGATAAGGATGTTGAGGCTTGTATCGCCGGTCTCGTGGACGGTACTATCGACATGATCGTTACCGATCACAGCCCTCACGCCGAGGAAGAAAAGGATCAGGAGTATATGTACGCTCCCAGCGGGTTCCCCGGTTTGGAAACAGCTCTCGGGGTTATCCTTACCAGCCTTTATCACACTGGCCGGCTTACCATGAGCCAGGTTATCGACCGCATGGCCGCTGCTCCGGCAAGGGTGTTCAAGCTGCCGGCCGGTACCTTGTCGGTTGGGGCCGCAGCTGATATCACCATTATCGACCCCCAGCAGGAGTGGACGGTAGAGGCGGAGAAATTTTACACCCGGGGCACCCACAGCCCCTTCGTGGGCCAGCGCCTGAAGGGTAAGGCGGTAATGACCATTGTCGATGGGAAAATCGTCATGAAGGATGGCATTGTAGAATAACAATATAGCAGTGAAAGGGCGGTCTGTACTTTTGGTTCCGCACGGAGCGCGGACGCCCTTATCTTTTGGCTTAAAAAGGATCTTTCCCTTAGGGATGTTACTTTGGAGGGAAAAGCGTTGAAAGGAAATATTCCAGGTAAACTGATTCTTCAGGATGGGACTGAATTTACCGGCAGCCTCCTGAATGACGGCAAAGCCGCTGGTGAAGTGGTATTTAATACGGGGATGACCGGTTATCAGGAAATTCTTACTGATCCGTCATACTGTGATCAGATCGTCACTTTGACTTATCCGCTGATCGGCAACTACGGCACGGCCAGGGAATTCATGCAGTCCCGCAAGTCCTTTGTCAATGGATTTATTATTGGCGAGCTGTGCCGTGATGGTTCCAGCTGTCACATGACGGATGAGCTGGCCGGATTTCTGGTTAGTCAGGGAGTTCCCTGTCTTTACAATGTGGATACCCGGGCCGTTACCAGAAAAATCCGCAGCGCTGGCGCCATGAAGGGAATCCTTGTTCCGGCTGATGCTGCCGCTGCTGAAATAAAAGAACTGCTGGCCGTCCCCCTTGAAAGGGAAGTAGTGGCCAGGGTTACCGTTCCGGAGGCTTATGAAATCCCGGGAGACGGCCCCCATGTAGCCGTTTTTGATTTTGGCGTCAAGCGGAATATTCTCGACTCGCTCAGCCGGATTGGCTGCCGTCTTACGGTGTTGCCCGCCGCCACTACCGCCGAGGAGGTACTTGCTCTGGAGCCGGATGGTATTTTTCTGTCAAATGGCCCCGGCGATCCGAAGGATGTGCCGGGGGTCATTGAAAATATTAAAAAGCTCATTGAAGCAGACAGGGAAAATGATTTGCCGATTTTGGGTATCTGCCTTGGTCATCAGCTGTTGTCCCTGGCTTTGGGCGCTGATACCTACAAGCTGAAATTTGGTCACCGCGGTTCCAACCAGCCGGTAAAGAATCTTCTCACCGGCAGGGTGCAGATTTCTTCCCAGAACCATGGCTATGCTGTGGACGAAAAGTCTTTGGATGGTCTGCCTATGGAGATTACCCATGTCAACGTC
>CAJTSO010000045.1:0-3463 GCA_910579115.1 uncultured Selenomonadaceae bacterium | reverse complement strand
CCACCCTGAGGCATCCCCCGGTCCCGATGACAATGTCTATCTCTTTGACCAGTTCCGGGATATGTTGACGAAAGGGCTGCGGTGGTAATCATGCCGAAGAAGGAATATCTGAAAAAAGTGATGGTCATCGGCTCTGGCCCGATCATTATCGGTCAGGCGGCTGAGTTCGATTACGCAGGGTCTCAGGCCTGCCGTGCCCTGAAGGAAGAGGGGCTGGAGGTGGTGCTGGTAAATTCCAACCCGGCTACCATCATGACCGATACCCATATCGCTGACCGGGTTTACATCGAGCCCCTCACTCTCGAATTTTTGGAGGAGATCATTGCCAAGGAACGGCCAAACGGCCTTTTGGCCACCCTGGGCGGCCAGGCCGGGTTGAACCTGGCGGTTCAGCTGGCAGAACGGGGTGTGCTGGAAAAGTACGAGTGCGAGCTTTTGGGAACTCCTCTTATGGCCGTAAAGAAGGCGGAGGACCGGGAGCTGTTCAAGGAAACAATGCAGAAGCTGGGGGAGCCGATTCCGGAAAGCGCTATCGTCGAGGATGTTGCCGCCGCCATTGATTTTGCCAATGAGATCGGCTATCCGATCATCGTCCGGCCCGCGTACACCATGGGCGGCACCGGCGGCGGTATTGCCGGCAGCGAAGAAGAGCTGGCGGATATCGTCGTTAAGGGACTGAAATATTCCATGATCGGCCAGGTATTGGTTGAGCGCAGCGTTGCCGGCTGGAAAGAAATAGAATACGAAGTAATGCGGGATGGAAATGATAACTGCATTACTGTCTGCAACATGGAAAACCTTGACCCGGTAGGCGTTCATACCGGTGACAGCATCGTTGTGGCCCCCTCTCAGACCATGACGGACAGCGAGTATCAGATGCTGCGTTCTGCCAGCATTCGGATAATCCGGGAGCTTGGCATCGAGGGGGGCTGTAATGCCCAGTACGCCCTTGACCCCAACAGCCAGCAGTATTATGTTATCGAGGTGAACCCCCGGGTGTCCCGTTCCTCGGCGCTGGCTTCCAAGGCGACCGGTTATCCCATAGCTAAGGTATCCGCCAAGATCGCCATCGGCTATACCCTTGATGAAATCACCAACGCGGTTACGCAAAAGACGAAGGCCTGCTTTGAGCCCGCCCTGGACTACTGTGTAGTAAAATTTCCCCGCTGGCCTTTTGATAAATTCGTCTATGCTGACCACACTCTGGGCACTCAGATGAAGGCTACCGGGGAGGTAATGGCCATTGACCGGAATTTTGAGGGAGCCCTGCTGAAGGCTGTTCGCTCGCTGGAAATCGGGGTTCACCGCCTGAAGATGGATTTCATGTCCGATTGGGACTGGGGGACTATTAAAAATCACCTGCGGCAGATAAACGACGAGCGTGTCTTCGTTATTGCCGAAGCCCTGCGCCGGGGTATTGCCTGCGTGGATGAAATACATGAAATTACGAGGATCGACAAGTGGTTTCTCCGAAAGATCAAATCCATCACCGATGTGGAAAATCTGCTTGAGCAAATGCCTCTCTCTGCCGACCTCCTTCGCCGGGCAAAGGATGTCGGTTTGGCTGACCGCTCCATCGCCGAGATAACCGAAAGGACCGTCGACGAAATCCGCCAGCAGAGGAAGAAGGCGGGAATATTGCCCTGCTACAAGATGGTGGATACCTGCGCCGCCGAGTTTGAGGCGGCAACACCTTACTACTATTCAACCTTCCACGCGGAGGAGGATGAGGTTCAGACTACTGGTTCCCGTAAGGTAATCGTTCTTGGCTCCGGGCCTATTCGCATTGGCCAGGGGGTAGAGTTTGACTACTGCTCCGTTCACTCTGTATGGGCCCTTCGGGAAATGGGCATTGAGGCCATCATCATAAACAACAACCCGGAAACCGTTTCTACCGATTTCGACATTTCCGACCGCCTGTATTTTGAGCCTCTTACCACCGAGGACGTGCTGAACATCGTGGACAAGGAAAAGCCGGAGGGCGTCATCGTCCAGTTCGGCGGCCAGACAGCCGTCAATCTGGCCGCCTCCCTTGCCGCTGCCGGAGTGAAGATCCTGGGAACCTCGGTTGACGACATCGACCGGGCGGAGGACAGGGAACGATTTGACGAGGTTCTCACGGAGACGAATATTCCCCGTCCCCAGGGGGTCAGTGTGACAACCGTCCAGGAGGCATTTGAGGCGGCGTCCCGTATAGGCTATCCCGCTATGGTTCGCCCCTCTTACGTGCTGGGGGGACGGGCAATGGAGATCGTCTATAACGAGGAGGAGCTCAGAGACTATATGGAGAGGGCTGTGAAAGTCACGCCCGATCATCCTGTCCTCGTTGACCGCTATATGGAAGGCACCGAGGTAGAGGTTGACGCCATCTCCGATGGGGTGGACGTTGTGATCCCCGGCATCATGGAGCACGTGGAGCGGGCCGGTGTCCACTCCGGCGACAGTATCGCCGTCTATCCGCCCCAGACCCTTTCCTCGAAGGTAATTTTTACGATTATTGATTATACAAAACGGCTGGCAATAAGTCTCCACGTCAAGGGACTGATGAATATACAGTTCGTCGTAGTAAAGGACGAAGTTTATATCATCGAGGTAAATCCCCGCTCTAGCCGGACGGTGCCTTTCCTCAGCAAGGTCACCGATGTGAAGATGGTGAATATAGCTACCCGGGTGGCAATGGGCGATACCCTTGCCCGGCAGGGTTATAAATCAGGGCTGATCGATTTCCGCCCCTATGTGGCGGTAAAAGCGCCGGTATTCTCCTTTGCCAAGATGACCGATGTAGACATCGCTCTCGGACCGGAAATGAAGTCTACGGGTGAAGTCATGGGGATCGACTATCACTATGCCCGGGCGCTATACAAGGCAATGCTTGGGGCCGGGATGAATATCCCCGTTCATGGTACTATTCTCATTACCGTGGCTGACAAGGACAAGGAAGAAATGAAGCAGCTGGCCAAAGCTTTCTATGACCTTGGCTTCAATCTTGCTGCCACCGAAGGGACGGCCAGGGTGATTGCCGCTATGGGTATCAGCGCGCAGGTAGTGGGCAAGGTTCACCAGCGCAGCGTGGATATTATTAAGATGATTAAGCAGGGCCGGATAAATCTGGTCATAAACACCCTGTCTCAGGGTAAACATTCGGCCAACGACGGGTTCAAGATCCGCCGGGCCACCGTTGAGCACGGCATTGCCTGCCTCACCTCCCTCGATACGGCCTGGGAGGTCCTGCGGGTACTGACCTTCATGCGCGAGCGCCGCCATGTTTATGCCTTGGCAGTACAGGATTATGTTGGAGGAGGTGACGATCTTGCCTGAAAAGAAAAACCATATTACGGAAGTAATTGAAAATATAGAGGTAGCGGTCGGGGTCTGGCACATCACGGTAAAAGCGCCAGAATTGGCGGAGGCAGCTCTACCCGGTCAGTTCGTTCAGGTGCTGGTAGAAGGAGCGGGCCTGCTT
>CAJTSO010000044.1 GCA_910579115.1 uncultured Selenomonadaceae bacterium | reverse complement strand
GTCACCCGCTCCCGGTCTTCCGGAGAAACAAAGCGCTCGATGTACAGCTTGACGGCTTCCCGGTAATTACTGTTGTCCAGGCCTATTTGAACGGAAGCCCTGGCACCCTCGTTATCGGCGGTGCGGATGAGGTTCATTTTCATGGTTTTCCGCTCGATGAGCCACAGGGTATTGTAGTCCTGGCTGACAGCTTCGATAATGCCAAAGGACCTGGACAACTCCCCGTTAATCCGCGTGAGGGTTGCCTTCTGGGTTTCCAGCAGCTCGTTCAGGGCAGTGATTTCCTCCAGCTGGGCTTCCTGCTCGCAGGTAAGCTCCTCCAGCTGCCGCTGCCTTAACTGCAGATCTTCCTTCTGATTGGAGAGGAGCTCGTTCAGGGCGGTGATTTCCTCCAGCTGGGCTTCCTGCTCGCAGGTGACCTCTTCCAGCTTCTGCTGCTCTGTCTCCAGGGTTTTATTCAGTGAGGTAATCTCTTCCAGCTGAGCTTCCTGCTCACTTACCGCCTCCTGTAGATTGCGGTTAAGCTCCTTATCCCGTTTGGAAGCCCTTGCCCTGCTGATGAGCAGGAGAATACAGAGTCCGATTATCAGGAGCATGACGGCCATTGCCAGCATGATGTTCTGGTACACGAACTCTATGACGGAGACTTCTTTATCCGAATTGGCGTAACGCTGTAAAATTTCCAGGGCAACACCGGTTCTCTGGCGGTCGATACCCCAGTTCAGCAGACTCAAAAGAGCGGTATTTTTCTGACCTACCCCCAGGCTGAAGCTGCGGATGCCTATAACCCGGGAATTGAGCCCACGGTATTCCATCGTGCCGGACACACGGCTGATGGTGTAGGCATCGACTATCGTCACGTCAACCTCGCCGTTTTTTGTGGCCTTCAGGGCAGCCTCCCGGGTTTTGTAGACGATCTTTTTCGCTCCGGGATAATAAATGTTAACCAGAGCTTGATTGAGAGCGCTATCCTCCGCTACCGCTATCGTTTTGACTTCCGTGCTGTTGCCCCCGTCCCGGTACACGACCCGCCAGGGAACAGGAATCACCTCTTCCGTTATCAGAAGCCCGTTTTTTTCGGCGACCCAGATATTGGAATCCACAGGGAAGCACACATCCACCTGGCCATCGATTACCGCTTTGTACATTTCCGCCGGGGTATTGAAACCGGTGAAGGAAAATTTCAATTCACTTGCTTCCAGAATATCCTCAAACAGATAGGATGTCATTTCCTTTACGAGGCCATTGGCATTTCCATCGGCGGTCTCCCAGGAGAAGGGCTGCCGGTCCTTCAGGTAACCGACCCGCATCTCCCCATGCTGCGCCAGCCATTTCCGCTCCCCAGTCAGCAGGGCCCGCTGGAAGTTGCTTTCCCGCATATACTTGGCCCGCAGATTGACGAAAATATCCCCGTCCCGTTCCAAAAGCATTTTCTGAGTTTCGTTCAGCTCAGCCAGCAGGTCAGGACGGCTGGCGCTCACGGCGATATAGTACTCCGCTCTGCCGATCTGGGTATAGGCTTCCAATCCCGCAAATTCCCAGTTACTGTCCTCACCCAGAACGGCATCTACCTGAGCCGTCAGCAGGGCGTCATTGAGGAGCCTCTCGTCCCTGTAGACAACCACCTCCGCCGGAACATACCGCTCCGCCAAATACTGCCGGACTATCTCTGCCTGATCCCCCTCCAGGGCGCCTACCCGTTTACCGGACAGGGACTCAGGATTGACGTTCACCCGAGTGTCCCCCATCCGGCGGAACAGATCATAGCGATCCTCCCACATGGCCTGCTCAGGAAAAAGAATCTGTCCCTGGCGGCCCTCTGTTTTGACAACGCCGGCCAAAAGATCAATTTCGCCCCGCAGCAGCATCTGGTAGAGTGTATCGTAATCTCCATAGACATACTCGTACCGCCAGTCGGCGGCGATCTGAGCCAGCTTATGGTAGTACTCATAGGCATAGCCGCTCTTCACCCCGTCCAGGCCCGTGCTCTCCTGGAAGTTCGCCTTCAGATAGTAGCCGACTCGAATCATGTCCTGCGCCCCGGCGGTGGGCAAGGGCAGGGCCGTCACCATAAGCAGCAGGCAAAGCAGGAGCTTCGCCCAGACAGCGTAAAATTTCCGTACACCCCGCATCGTATTTCCTTCCTGGCGGCTATAGGTTACATTGGTTTTTTTATCCATATTTATGTTGATCATCCTGTTCATGATTTTTTCGTTTTTTCTTCCTTCTTCGGAACAAATTTACCCGTCCGTATTATATAATTCTCCCGTTTAACAGTCAATTGTCCAGCATGAATAATGTATACTTTTAGAGGGCCGGCGGTAAAATCGATGCTCCGGAGAGGGCTCTTGCCTCTCCCTTTAGCCCGATTAGAAATTGCCACAAAAAAAGAGCCGTCTTTCGACAGCTCCTCTCCGGGCTCTTTATTCAGTTAAAAGAGGACTTCATCGTCAGTGCTGCGGATAACCGCGGACTTGGCGGAAGCCGCCTTTGCCCCGCTTACGTCAAAGACGTTTTTGGTGACGGCGCTGTTCATGAAGGAACGGACGTCGTCAGCGGTGACATCGGCTCGGGGATTGGGAAGATTAAGGGTCTTAGTCTTCTCATTATCCAGGGTGAAAGTCATTTTCAGCTCTTTTGCCATGGTCTTCTCTCCTTTCCACAGAATTTGCCGGCTGCCTGCCGGCGGGGATTACTCCTCTACCAGCACGGCGGAGGTCTGACGGACGATGGTGCTTACCGGGTAAGCCTGAAGCCCGCCGTAGAGTTCCCCGATGACCCGGGCGTCATCATCGCTGAGGGCCGGGTCAAGGTTCATGATAGAGCGGGCCGCGTACTTGACCTTGCCGCTTTCATCCACGCCGCTCTCCACATTGACCGTCAGCTTGGCGGTCTCCTTTTCCTTTACAGTTGCCATGTTATCACCTCCCTTCTACTCACCAATTGTCAGCTGGGGAACATTTTTTAAGGAAAAATAAAAAAATCGGCTCCGCCCTCCGGTTTCCCGGCAGGACAGAGCCATTTCCTTCATGCCTCCAGCCGCTTTTTCATTTTTTTGAGGGCGGCCTGTTTGAGCTGACTCACCCTTTGAACGCTGACCTTCAGCCGGTCCGCCGTCTCCCTTGGGGAAAGAGCCTGAAAATAAAGGGCTTCGATGACGAACCTTTCCCGCTTCTTCAATACCTCGGCGGCCTGTTCCAGCTGCTGCCTGTCCTCAAAAGCTTTGTATCCGTCCCGCCAGTCCGGTATACCCTCGATAAAGTCTTCTGAGACGTCCTCTTGCCCATCTTCCGTGAAGCAGCCGTTCCGGCTCCCTCCGGCGCTGCATTTCCCGGTTCATCCGGTTGGTGATGGTCCTGATGTCGCCATAGACCTTCGCCCGAGCCCAGGCGGCAAAAGGAACGCCCTTTCCCTTATCATAGGTGATGATGGCGCTGTAAAGAGCGAAAAACGCCTCGCAGAGGGCTTCATCGTAGCTGTCGCTCCTGTAAGAACGGCCGGCCGCCGCCCGGACCAGGGGATCGTACTGGGCCAGCAGGGCCGTGGCGGCCGAATTGTCGCCTCTTTGGGCGGCAGCGAGGAGGTTCATTTCCTCCTCTTTGGAAAGGTTGCTGAGGTAATTTTTTTCCATTGCTTTTCTCCTTGTACAGATAAATTAACCTGAGGAAATATGGGAATCTTTGTTCGTATTATAGTATTCCTGTTCCAAAACTTCAAGGGCTTCAGAAAATATTTTCTGTTTTTCTCTGCTTGTTCAAGTTTTTGGCGAATGCTCATGGACGATAGGATAGCCTGCAAAAATCTGCCGCCCAGCCGCTCTGCTACGCAGTGATTTTGTTTTCCTTGACAATCAAGGAATAAACGAGTAAAACATAGTTTGAAATCAAACTATACGGAGGAGCCGATGATGCTCAATGATTTTCATTTTCTGATTATGCGATGTTTTAACCACAGCAATCGGGCAGTCGTGACGCGAACCGGCAAAATTGCCCTGCTGCCCGGCCAGTCGAAGATATTGGAGTGTCTGCTGGAGCACAACGGCCTGTCCCCCAAGGAAATCGGCCAATTTTGCGCCGTGGACAAATCCACAATGACCAGCCTGCTGAATAAGATGGAAGAGCAGGGCCTTATCGCCCGGAAAGCCGATCCCAAAGACCGGCGGGGAGTGCAGATTTGGCTGACAAAAATTGGAGCCGGCCGGGCCGAAGAGGCTTCATCCCTGTGCGCCGAGGTGGACCGGCTGGCCCTGAAAAATATCTCGGCCAGTCAGCAAAAGCAATTATGCGAATTGCTGCAAATCGTGACGGAAAACCTTGAGCGTGAAAACCGGAGTTATAAATAATGAAGATGATTTACCGGATCGGGGTGTATTTCGGCGGAATCCTGCTGGCCACACTGGGGATCGTCCTCTGCGTAAAATCGGAGCTTGGGGTTTCGCCCATCAGCTCCGTTCCCTACGGCATCAGCCTGTTCAGCCCCCTTACCTTTGGCACCCTTACGATGCTGTACCACTTCATAAACAGCATTTTTCAATACGCGGTCGAAAGAAAATTGCTAAATGTAAAAGTGTTTCTCCAGATCCCGGTTGCTTTTCTGTTGGGCCTGATTATTGACCTTTTGAAAGATATGTTGACGTTTACCCCGCAAAATCTTTTTACAAAATTATTGTTGGTGGTATTCAGTATCTTATTTACCGCTTTGGGGATGCACCTGATGCTGTCAATGAAGCTGGTGCAAAATCCGCCGGACGGGACGGTGAATCTTATCGCCGGCTTATCGGGGAAAAATATCGGCGCCATTAAAATCGCCTATGACGCGACTATGGTTATCCTTTCCGCTGCTTTGACAGGTATCGCGTTGCATAAAGTGATCGGCTTCGGCCCGGCCACCATCTGTTCTGCCCTGTTCGTGGGACGAGCGCTGACCCTTTTTCAAAAAACAATTAAGCTGAAGGCCTTTTAATGCGGCCGATTTTTCCAGGGAAGCCGCTAAAGACAACGATAAACGCTCCTTCACCGGCGGAGTCGGAGCGCTTTTCCCTGTGACCATGCTGGCCATCCATTTCGCAAAAGGAACGCCATTTGGAGCTTTCGCTTTTGATAGCTTTTGTCCAGTAACTTAATTCTGCCAAAAGATTCATCGTGAGTTTTTTGAAATTCATATTCTGGCATACAAGAAGATTGAAATTGATATTTTAATAGGGTATTAGTTTAAGGAAGACTATCAGGTTTAGGCGGAGATTCCGGAAGAAACAATGGAATAAATATTTTTTTAGAGTTTGTTGTATCATCCCATTCTAAACGCTTTTCTTTCTGCCGTTAAGACACTGTTTTAACGGCTCTTTTAAGTTCAGGCGGTCGAGGAGTGCAACGGTATTTTGCCGTAAGCCGTAGGAGAAACGTGCTAAGCGGCTGAAAAGGAGATACAGCATCCAGCGAAAAGACGCTGTATCTTCGCAATAACGTTGATAAAGCGCGTGCCACTGCCAATGGGAAATCAAAAGATATTTTTCAAAATAACGATTAGGGTCGTATTTAGAAAACTTAATATCAAGCTCCGCGCGATAATCGAGCACGACAAAGCATTTAGCGTAAAGCTCCTCCGTCAAGCGCCTGAGCTCGGGCGAGGAGCTATAATAGCAGTCTATTTCAATGTCCTGAAAACGGCGCAAAAACGATAAAAAAATATATTGCTCCGGCGTGAAGCGCGACAAGTAATTTTCATATAACAAACTATCTTTTCGGCGGGTTTTGAACCATACCGCTTCTTCATCCGTCTGAAGCGAAAAATCAGCGTAAAAAAGCCTTACGTCTTCCGCCCGGCCGAACAGGAGCCAATCCGACGGATGAAAACACACGCTCTGCACACGAGGATTCCGCGTATAGTAATTACAGATTAGCAAGCGATTTTGAAAAATATACGGCGCCTGGCCGTCGTATTTGCCAAAACAATTTAAAAAAGCGGCGCTCTTAATAAAAATATCCGTCCGCGTTTTTAATATATACGACCGCGTCGCCGTATTGACACCGGCCGCTGAGCTGATAAGCTGACGATTGACGTTATTGTATACGCCCACCGCCTCGTAAGCCATTTGCGCGCCGGGATCAGGCGACAAAACGACCTTATCATAATCCAGCCCGCCAAGATCTGAATTTTCCCACGTCGAAAGAACGATCTCAGCGTTTGGAAAAGCCGTTCTCAGTCCGCGCAACACGTCGGCGGTGGTCGCGGAAACGCCACCTTGAACGACTACGGAAATATCATTTATATCTTTACCAATAACTTTATCGTTAGTCATATTACAAATAGCAGAACTTACTCTTTGTATTGCAGTCAATTTTTAATATGCCTTTCGCATAGGTCTATTTATCGCTAAAAAAGATACAAGAGAATACCTCACCTAATCGTCGGACCTTATTAAAAAGTCCTAATATTTGGCGCTCTATTGATAAGACGGCTGCTTTACGATTTAAGTAAAGTCGGGCAAAAACTTCTTTTCTCGTGTATTTATGTATGCAATACGCTTTATCGCAATAATTTTTATATTGTTCTTGAAAATGCCTATATGTTATGAGCCCTTGGATTTTATTTTTTATTGCTTCGACATCTAAGTATTTTGCCGAATATATATCGGATTGCTCGAACCCTAAGAAAATAAAATTGTTGTATAGTATGTTGTTTGATAACTCGATCGTTTCAGGGCTCCAATCGCTCCAGTCCTCAAACTGCAAATCAGGATAGTATTTTTTTACCCAGTTTACACAGAGGCATTGTTCAGGCGCAAACCTCCATAAAGGCGTTGTATAAGGTAATCTGCTGGGATATTTGAAATTCCAGTTGGAAGCCTCTTTTTCAGATTGCCTGGGGCAGCCCCTGAAATAATCTTCTAAATCCTTAATCAGCCCAAAAAACCAAAAATCAGACGGATGAAACGGCACAGGAAAACCTGTGCCGCTTTGACAGGAATTTTCCCTTGAGAACAAAGAACCGCATAAGACCCGGTGGCTGAACAGCTCATATTTGCTATCCCGGATTTCAAACTTTTCCCAATATTCCAAGAAGCTGGCGCTCTTTAGAATTATATCCGACCGAAGCTTCAGACAATATTTACGACTAGCCTTTTTTACCCCGTTTTGAGTCGATACAAGCTGCCTGTTAAAATTATTCATTGAACGAGGTTGGTTATATATGGCAAAATCGTGTTTATATCCGCCCGGATCTCTGTTTAATAACAATTCGTCATAATCCAACCCGTCAGCATCGCTTCCTTCCCAGGTTGAAAGAATAATCTCCGCGCCAGGAAGATATTTTCGTATGCTTTCTAAACATTTCGGCGTCAGTTGCTTATCAATTGCTCCTTGGACAACGACCGAAATTTCTTTAACGCTAATCATGATCTCCTCTGATTTTTCTTCTTAATTTTCTACTGGGAATAAAACAGGCTATAATCTTTTTTACTTTATGCGTAATCGTACCTTTTTTTACGCTTACTAATTCATTACTCAAGACGTCTCTTTCATGCGTAAACCAGTTCTGAATATTTTTCAAATCTGCGTCTATGCGCACACCAAGAGGTTCAATTTCATAGCCCCAAATAGTCCCCAAAGAATTTCTTAGTAAATTATGTTTTCTCTCAAAACTAAAGTCTATACAATCTTTGTTTGTATCCATTATGCCGGAGAGTACATCCGCCCAAAATTTGGGAGAATAATAGCTTCTATCAACAATCATAAAATCGTCTTTTTGCCATTCTTCACCAAAACAATAATTTACGAATTTATGAGAAATATAAATGGATTTTTTCCCAAAGTATTTAGCTTCCATCAGCGTTCCGCTCGATAATGCCGCAACATCCATTATTTCGTCCATAGACATAAGTCTATAAAAATTTTCATTTATAAGCTCAACATTATCAAAGCTCATTATAAAATTTTCATTGTCATTGTTAGCCTTGGCCAATGGATGCGGCTTATAATAAACCGTTTTATATTTTGATAACAAATTCTCAATTTCTTCTTTGTAGTGTAAAAAAGAAATTATTGTATCATCTTTAATTAACGCCAAATCAACATTGTTTTGTCCGCACAGCAATAAGCTGTTTTTTTCCAAATCAAGTTTTTTCGGGCGGGCGGCATAGAAAGCTTTCACATAACCTGCATAAAGATACAAACTCTCTTCGCTGATTCTGTAATTACTTATTTTTTTACTTATTGCTTCATCATCTGAACGAAACCCCAAATATAAATCATCACAAAATTTTATAGCGCTTACATAAATATCTATATATGGAATATTTAATTCATCAAATATGCGTTTGAAGCTCCCCCCCACCTGGGTTATAACAAGAGCGTCCTGAAAACACTCCCTGACGTACTCTCGGGCATCGTCGGTATATATGCCGCAAACAATATTTATCCAATTTTCTGTAGACAGCTCATAACCGCAAAGTTCATAAAACTTTTTAACATCAAAATTTTCGGGAGTATCCGTACAATAAACTTCCGGCACAAGTCCGGTTGCCTGATAAATTTGTTCCTTAAACAAGTTATATTCCCATAATAATGATCTGTTTGCAAAACCAGTTTGATTCCCCTGAAACCTTAGTAAATCACCTACAAAAATTATTTTTCTAATCATTTTTCCTTCATCTTTTCCGAATTGAAATTTTTAGTCCTAAGATTCTATATATAGTGTGATCCTTAGAGTTCTCTTTTGAGTATAATTTATGTTTTATTTTTTTTATCTTTCTCCTGATGTCATAAGCGTCAAAAAACGGTAAGTTATAATTTTTGTCACAGTATTTTTTATAATCCTTCAAAAATACGTAATGCCTTATAAAGCCGCGCCAATGTTCATCAGGAGCGCTGCTTTCATCTATAGACCACTGATACCAGCGGTTTTTAGCTTTTTTCAAATAAATTCCATGCTGAGAGTAATCAAGGAATATAAAATTATTAACCAGCGCTATTTCAGATTGTTTAATGTTTACTTCATTAAAATCTCCAAGATTATCCATTTTTATTTCCGGAAAGAATTTTTGAAAGCAATTAAGCGGATAATACTGTTCTGTCGTGTATCTATGGTAATGATGCGGCGATGGATTATTTTGGGGAATCAACTCAGGACGGGATTGAAAATATAACGAAAACTCAGGTTCCTTAACCAAATCAATATTTAAGTAATATTTCTTTACATCCTCCGTTAATCCAAAGGTCACCCAATCACAAATTCTGAACGGATTTGGTATGCCAAAGAATTTTCTTGAAAACAAAGCCAACACGATTAACCGTTTTTTGAATAACATGAACTCATCACAGCGTTTTTCGAATTTGTCGAAATATTCCAAAAACGAATCTTTTGTCAAAATGTTGTCAGTGCGGATTTTCATTGCATATTTTCTGTTACATTCTTCCAGTCCGTTTTGCGTTGATAATAGCTGGCGATTTATATTATTGTAATAATTGAATTTAGGAGCGCACAGAATCGCTCCAGGATCTTTGCTTAAAACAAGCTTGTCAAAATCAAGCCCAGAAATGTCACTATTCTCCCAAGTTGAAAGAATAACCTCGGCACCGGGTAAATATTTTCTTATGCTTTTCAAGCACAAAGGGGTATTTTCTTTATCAATTGCGCCTTGAACAACTATGCAGATTTCTTTTGATGATATTTTATTACCTGAATTTTCCCTAATAATGTCCATATTGCGGTTAATATCAGCTATCGAATTTGACATATGAACCGCAGTTTTCTGCTGTTGGTCGATTTGTTTCCTTACCTGACTTAAAACATTCGCTTCACTGGCTTTTATCAAAGTTTTCAGGGCTTCATATCTGCTTGCTGCAACATCATATTCTTCTATAAACGTAGATTTAATATCATCATATCCATCCCAGAAAAAAGGATACCAGTTAATTTCTCCAAAGGATTTCGATTTTACCAGCCTATGAATGGGAGCTTTATGAGGATTCAAACCGGAATACTTAGACTTTATAAAATTACAACTTTGCGCCAAATTTTTACTGTTATGCAAAGTCTCATCTTCATTACATCCAAAATAAGTCTCATAGGTTAGAATTTCATCAAGCTGATTGTGGTTGAGTGAAGATTTATTATTATTATGCCCATCGTTTATACTGCACCTTTCATTGAGTATACCGATTGCCCGAATAAAATAATCGGCTTCTTGAAAGTGCAGTGTTGTTAGTCTTTCGTCAAAGAATCCTACTTTTTTTACCGCTTCTATATTTAATGCCATACACTGATCGCCCTTCGGCTGTGTAATAAGATCATATTTTGTATTTTGCTCAAGCCACACGTCCCAATCTTTTACCCAGGTTACGTCATTCTGAGCTAAAACACACCAATCGGTATTTTCAGGATTTTCCCAGTTTTTGAACGCGTCCAGAATACAAAAGTTCCAATCACGAGACAGATATCCCCAGGAATGAGGCATTCTTGTCGTATTAAAAATAAGTTGTAAATTATTCCGTTTATTTTCATCATAAATTGTACATTGCGGGTAATTTGATAAAACTGTGACTTCTATGCCTTGTGGATTATTTGTGTTTTCCCACAGTGTTTGTAAGTTTTTATTTAGAACAGCATCTCTTTTATAGGTTATAATATATACTTTAATCTTTTTCATAATTTGTTTCTAGTCTTTTATGTAATCGTTTATAGCAATGCAATGGCAAATATTACAACAAATTTCAAAACGTCGTAGCTATAAATCCTGTTGGTTTGCATATTGCACCGATACTCCCCGCTTAATTTCGATGTACCTGTCCAAATCCTCTGGCGTTCCCGTGCCGTGCATTTGGTTTTTGTCAATCGAGTAAATGCCGAACCTTCTGCCCTGCTCAATGGCGTAGTTGTACACCGGGGCCACGTAAAATTCGTTATTTACCCGCTCGTTTCTCACCAGCATATCGATGGCGTTTTCCACAAATTCCCGGCCTTTATTGAAGTAGTAAATCCCCACGGTGGCGTGCTGTGATATGGCTTCTTTTTCTCTGATCATCGTGATAAGGCCGTTTTCATCCAGTTTTGCAAAAGACCATTTCGGGTCGCTATCTTCAAAACAGAGAACCGAGCCGTCCAGTCCTCGCCTGTCGCTGTCCTGGATGAAGTCCTCAATATCCATATCCACGATTTGGTCTGAATTGGCAATCAATAAGGGGGAGTCGTTGTCGATTAGCCGGTGGGCGTGCAAAACCGTGCAGGCTGCGCCCTCGGTTAGCTTATCGATCAGGACAAATTCAGACTTATAATGTTTTTTTATCCAATTTACTGTTTTCTGCTCATTGTTATAATGCTCTTTTCTTGCCAGCAGTATGAATCTGGCATTTGGCATATTTAAGTTTTCCAGCACATGGCAAATCATGGGCTTTCCCAAAACGTCGATAAAGGGTTTCGGGATTTTGTAACCCGCTTTTGCAAATCTCGAACCGGCTCCCGCCATGGGGATTACGATATTAAACATTTATTTTCTCCTTACCCTTTAACATAAATATTTGTCGTCGTTTGCGCCGGGGAGCTTTACCACGACGGTGGTCGTGTCGTCCAGCGTCTCGAAGTCGGCAGGTTCCCCCGGTTCTAAGACGACTATATCGCCAGAGGAAAATTCCTCGCCGTTCATGCGGACGCGCCCGGAAACGACGACGGTAAATTCCGTTGCGATTTTATGATAGTGTTTTGCTTCGCTATCGCCCGCGCTGTAGCGCTTTACGGCGACTTCTACATCGCTCGTGGCGTAGAGCGTCGGCGTAAAGCTGCCAATGAACCAGCCTCTTATCATGTCGTCAAGCTTAGCCGTTTTCATAGCGCACCGCCTTCCGCTTTTAGGCTTTTCAAATAGACTTTATACGCTTCCATGCCGGAGTCGTGGCTAAAGCTGTAATATTGTTCCTTTTTTATACGGTAGACGCCAATCCTCATCTGCTTTAATATCATTTCGTTAAAGACAGGGCAGACGTAAAAGCTGCCGTTGACCGCCGCGTCTTTATCGATCATTTGCTGCGCCGCCTCGAAAAAGCAGGCGGCTTTTTTGAAGTAGTAAAATCCCGCGGAGGCGTTCCGGCTTATCGGGCGTTTTTCGGCGGCTTCGACGACGAACCCCGCTTCATCCAGCTTTACGAAGGACCAGCGCGGGTGGATGTCGTCGAAGATCACCGTTCCACCGTCTAAGTCCCGCCCGCTAAAGTCGGCGATTATTTGCGCGGCATCTACGGTCAACAGTTGATCGCCGCCGGCGATGAGCAGCGGTGAATCCATCTTCAAGTTATCTACCGCCAGCATACAGGTGCAGGCGGCTCCCATGGTTTCTTCTTCCGATATGATTATTTTCGCGTCGGGACGAAGCAGCTTCACTACGTTGTCGAGATGGTAGGCGTTTACGTCCTTGCGCTTTATCACCACGTCGAAGTTAATTGCCTGGAGTGATTGCAGGGACTCGAATACGTATTGCAGGATAGTTTTCCGTTCTATTTCCTGCAGGCTTTTTATATAGCCGTCTTTTTCCGTTTCTTTATTTGGTCCGGCGATGGGAATAATGACGTTTAAGTCGCTCGTTTTCATCGCTTTGCTTACCTCGCTTCCGCCAATTTGATATGCGCCTTGATGTTTTCGTAGTTTACGTCGTAGACGGTTTCTATTTTCATCACGTGGGCTCCTGCCGCCGTCGCGGCTTGTATGCCGTTGCGATTGTCCTCCAGCACCAGGACTTCTTCGGGGGTCAGCGCCAGTTTTTGTATGGCGGTAGCGTATATTTCAGGGTCGGGCTTCGCTTTCGTCACGTCCTGGTTGCTCAGGAAAAAGTCGAGGTAGGATATAAGACAGCTTTTTTCCATCATCAGCCGCACGGTATCCCTTATGGAGTTCGAGGCGACGGCGAGACGATAGCCTTCCGCTTTTAGACGCGAAAGCGCGTATTCATGAAAGAAGCGCGGCGAGCAGCTCATGTGTACCATATTCACGGTGTAGCGTTGCTTCATATGGTTGATGAATTCATGGAGCCCCATGGGAAGACCTTTTTCCAGGCTGAGCATCTCCAGTTTTTTTGCCGTGGGCAGTCCGTCGTAGGTGACCAGGTGGTCATAGCGGCTGATCTCGTAGCCGAAGAGTCTTAGTGCCTTATTCAGGGCTTCGTAGTGCCATTCTTTGGCTTCGATGAGAACGCCGTCCATATCGAAAACGATGGCCTTTATCTTTGGCATGCTATTTTTCCTCCTTATGGGTGGCGTTGAAAAATTCTTTCGCTTCCAACGGATAGTTGGTGCAAAGGTAGATACGGCTAAAATCCAGTCTAAACGAGCGGAGCCGCCGCCAAAATTCTAAATACGGCCTGGCGTGCAGCTCCGGCGATACGACGGCGACGGCTTTTCCCTTGGTTATATGGACGCCAATAAGAGCTTCCGTTATCCATTCGTCGCGCCAAAAGCCGTCCAGCCAAACGCCGGCCGCGTCGTCGTACAGAACGGACGAGGGCTCAACTTCACTTTGGCGGGTAAAATAGACGAGGCCCTTTTCGCGAAATTCGATCGTTTGCGGGATCGACATATCGAAAGTAAAGTAGTTTTTTATCTTATGACGCGCCAAGCCGTCGGCCAATAGATTTTTCAGGCCGTCGGCTTTTATATTTATAGCAAAGCAGTATTTATCGCCAAACTCTGCTAACGACTTAAAAACTTCTTCCGCCTTTTGCGCGGAGGCGTCGGCGATATTATGCGACACGACCAATTCGCCGCCAAAGTCGCGCAGATCCGACTCGAAGCCGAAGCCCAGCTCCAGCGCCGAGTGGAGGGCTTCGAGCGAATTGTCTTTTATCTTGTCGTTCCAATAGCCCCTGTGCGCTAATATTTTCATTTTATTGGTCTCTGCCTTCATATTCCTCACAGACCTCCTCCGTGTTCCCGACAGCCTTTACTCTTCCCTGCTCCAGCCAGATAACCCGGTCGCAGGTTTCCTTTATCTGCGCTATGTTATGGGATACGAACAGCGTCGTCGTCCCGCTTCCCATCAGCTCCAGCATCCTTTTTCGGCTCTTTCCCTGAAACGCCGCGTCCCCCACTGACAGTATCTCGTCCACGATCAATATCTCCGGATTTACTACCGTCGCGATTGAAAACGCCAATCTGGCCGTCATGCCCGACGAATAGTTCCGTATGGGGCTGTCTATAAAGCGCTCCAGCTCGGAGAATTCTACGATTTCGTCGTACTTCTCCTTTAAGAAGGCTTCGCCGTAGCCCAGGATCGCTCCGTTCAGGAAAATATTTTCTCTGCCCGTCAGGTTGCTATCGAAGCCCGCGCCCAATTCCAGGAGGGGAGCGATACTCCCATAGCGGGCTACTGTTCCCTTCGTTGGCTTTAGTATGCCCGAGATGACCTTCAGAAGCGTGCTTTTTCCCGCTCCGTTCTTCCCGATAAGGCCGATTGTTTCCCCTTGCTCTACCTTAAATGAGACATTTTCTAAAGCCGTAAATTCTTCATAGCGGATTTTTCCTCTTACCAGCGCCGTGGCAAATTCCTTCAGCGACATTATCTTGTCTACGTCCATCCGGAATTTCATCGTCACGCCGTTTAGCTCGAGCATCGTCTTTTTCATAAGTACCCTCACAAATACAAGACAAAGCGGTCCTGCAGTTTTTTGAAGACGCAAGCTCCGATAAAGAGCATGAAAAGAGCTATGCCCAGGCAAATAAGATAATTTAGCGGGTCAGGGGATACGCCGTCCAGCACGCAGATACGAATGTTTTTTATAAAGTGGTAAAGGGGGTTTATTTGTAGGACGATTCTAAACCTGTCGGGCAGGATACTTTCCGGATAAAAGATCGCCGAGGCCTGCATCCAGATCATGCTTAATATGCCCCAGAGGAATTGAATATCCCGGAAAAATACCATAAGGGCCGATAACATCAGGCTCATTCCCATACTGAATATGACCAGGCAGATAAGAAAGTAAACCGACAGGAACGCGGACAGATGAAACTCCAAACCAGTCAGGGCCGCTATTATGATTAGCGGCGCCAGGGATATGAGTAAGTTCACGGCCGAGGAAACGATCCTGGCCAGAGGATAGATATATTTGGGGACGTATACCTTGGTTATGAGGCTTGCGTTATCGACAATGGCTCTTAGCGTCATGCCACAGGCTTCGTTGAAGAAGTTGAACGATACGATGCCGAGCATGAGGTAGACGGCGAAGTTTTTCACGTCGCTCTTAAAGAGCGTCGAGAAGATGAAGTAGTAGACGCTCATGGTAAGGAGCGGGTTCAGAAAGCTCCAGAATACCCCTAAGACGGAGCGTTTGTATTTAGTCTTGAAATCCCGGGCGACCATCTGGCTGATGAGAAAGCGGTATTTCTTCAGCGCGGCTACGGCGTTTAAGATATAGCTCATCTGTTGTTTAACTCCGGATAAAATAGGTTCCAGGGGAGCTGTTACCGCAGGCGTCTGAGGTAACCTATAATCGGTCTCATAGGCTCCCCTGGAGTCCCCTTGGCTCTCCCTCTGGGTTGGCATGAGCACTTGAGCCGCTGAAAGCGGCTTTTAGTGCGAGCCATACAACCTGCTTAGCTATTGCCAAGCGTAGCGATGGCAGAGCCTGGGGAGTCGCGCTGACCAGAGTCAGCGATCGCCTCGGCGTAATAGTCCCATGCCTTGTTGAAAGCGTTTTCCAGCCGTAGGGGCTCGACCTTTTCCCTGGCGGTCTTCACTATCCACTGCTTTACATCGGGCGATTTCAAGAGAAGCGTTATCTGCTCTGCCAGCTCCTTTTCATCCCCATAGGAATATAAAAGGCCGCTTTTCCCGTCGTCTATAAGATCGGTATGGCCTTTTACCCGGCTGGCCACTACGGGAGTTCCCGCGTGCATCGCTTCAATCATGTTAAATGGCAAGCCTTCGCTTCGGCTCGCGCTGACCGCTATATCGGCCGCTTTTTGCCACTGGGCTACATTGGGCGCATAGCCTAAAAAAAACGTTCTGTTTTCTACTCCCAGTTTATGGGCCAATTCTTCGCATTTTCCCCGGGTGGCCCCGTCCCCCGCTAAGGCGAGAGAAACATTTTGCGGTAAATACTCCAGGGCGCGGATGAGAACGCTTTGGCTCTTTCGCGCCGAAAACTCGGCCGCATAAAGCAATAAGACATCGTTATCCTTTACGCCGTATTTTTCCCTTATAGCCCGGCGAAGATCAGAGGACATTTTATCCAAGCGCGAAAAATCTACGCCTACGCCGGGGACTAAACCTATTTTTCCCCCCAGCTTGTACTTTTGCGCTGTTTCGTAATCGTAATTGTTCATGACCAGTAAAAGATCGGTTTTGGGGGCCATTATTTTCTCCGCCGCCAGCAAGACATTTCTCTTGAGCCAAGGGGTTTGATCGTCAAACAGATAGCCGTGGGCCATATTGATGACAAATGGTCTTTCGGCCAGGCCGAACAAAGCGAGCCGGGCAAAAAATGAGGCGAGGGATGTATGCGCCGCCATGAGGTCGTAGGCCTCGCGCTTTATTTTTTGCCGCAAAATCAGTGTGGCCTTAAAGTTGTCAGGCGAGGTAAAGGATTTTTGAAACGGCAGGTGCAAAATCTCATCGGCTTCCGGTATATCCATAACCTTGCCGCCTGAGGCTACGCAAACAAAAAAACCTTCGTCATGGAACCTTTTCAGGTAAGGACGGTGGAAATTTACGATATGCGAATAAGTAGAAGCGACGAACAATACTTTTCGCTCCATTAGCTTCCCCCGCTCACCCTTCTTGCTAAATTGTAAAAATTTCCGTCAGCCCTTGCCGATTTGGCGTAGCTTAAAATCTCAAAAGCTGCTTCCAGGCGCGGGTTATCTTCGGGATAAATGTGCTTTTTGGCCGCCGTACCGGAGTGCTCCGGGTTATCCCATTTCGGGGATAAACGCGCTTTTTTGCCTCCGTACCGGCAATGCCCTGGGTTATCCTATTTTGGTATAAATGTGTTTCCCACGCCGAGCTGTTCGCCATAAATCCTGGGCTATCCCGTTTCAGGATAAGCGTGCTTTTTTGCGTTTACTTCCGTACCGGCAGCGTCTTGGGTTATCCCATTTAGGTACAAACGTGCGCTTTTTCTCGCCGCTTTTTTCGTTTTTTTCACCATTTTTTCGCGCT
>CAJTSO010000043.1 GCA_910579115.1 uncultured Selenomonadaceae bacterium | reverse complement strand
GACCCGTCGGGGCCGACGAAGAAAATATCACTGCGCGCGGCCACATAATCTTCCATCCCCAGCTCTCCGCCAAAGCAGTGAACCGACTCGACCCATCCTGTCTCTATCGCCGGAATAAGCGAAGGATGCGGGTTGAGAATAAAATTCCTGCAAATTTTCCCCCGCAGACCGAGTTCCTCCCCATAGGTCGGCAGGAGAAGCTCGATGGCAGCCGTATCGAATCCGATGCCGTGGTTCATCGACTCGACATTGTATTCGCCGTAAATCCCTTTGATTGCCATCATCGCGCGCAGCACCTGGGAATCTGTGATGAGCGCCGGATCACGCGTGAAGAGCGGCTCAATATAAAAGGGTTTCGGCGATTGGATGACATAATCAACCCAGTCCGCCGGAATATCAACACGGGGCAGCTTGTCGACGATCTGATTCACCTGGGCGATGACAATCCCCTGGCGGAATTTTGTCGCTTCCACAATCGCCGGAGTATCCTCCGTTGAAAAACCCGTGAAGAGATTGCCGTCGGCATCCGCCATCGTGGCGGCCACCAGCGCGACACGGGGCGTCAAATCAACGAAATAGCGGCCGTAGAGCTCAAGGTATGTATGAATGGCGCCAAGCTCCAGCCGGCCCTCCTGGAGGAATTCGGCAATACGTCCTGCCTGCGGACCCGAGAACGACATATCGAGCTTTTTGGCAATGCCCTTTTCAAAGACGTCAAGATGCTCCGGCAGCGTCAGAACCGATTGCACCATGTGCAGATCGTGAATCTTTTCCGGATCGACGTCGCACAGGCACCGAGCGAGAAAATCGGCTTGTTTCTGGTTGTTTCCCTCTATGTTCACCTTGTCAAACGGCTTGATGACAGTCTCGAGCAATGCGACGGCATCCCTGGCGTCGACGACTTTACCCTCCCTGACAAGGTGCGCCGCCGCCTTCTTTCGGGCTAAGGCATCTTGTTTGCGGGTATCCCAGGTCCGGGATGTCCCCTGTTTTTCCATCTGAAACGCTCCTTTCTAAATTTAGATACAGGAATTACGACAATCGGTAGGCGGAAATTTCGCGTCTATGCGCCAGTACCACTCGCCTTTTTATCCCTGGGCTTGCGTTCTGTAACATCAACGTATCTTTCCTTTGAAATCACACGCAAAGGAAAATCAAACCGCCCCCCGAAGCGGCATGAAATTTATGACTACAGAAGAGTCATTCGCCTTGAAAAACGAATGCGGAACAACAGCAGTGCAACTGCCGCCAAAAAGAAAGCCAGTACCCACCTCCCTTTGTTTTTCCAAAGCTTCAAATCAGCTCATAGAGAT
The DNA here is from genome assembly GCA_910579115.1 of uncultured Selenomonadaceae bacterium. Classification (GTDB taxonomy): domain Bacteria; phylum Bacillota; class Negativicutes; order Selenomonadales; family Selenomonadaceae; genus RGIG250. The sequence continues at coordinate 15,920 of CAJTSO010000043.1, read as the reverse complement.
AAAAAAACGCATAAAAAGCAGTCGCTTTTCACGCGTTTTCTCATTCGCCACTATTAAATTGTCCCGGCTGCAGCCGGTTTCTGCATCGCTGGCAGTAAAGCCCCGTCCCTACGCTTCTTCTATCCCTGATATATCCCTCATGGACGGACGATGCTGTTTTTTAGATATTCATGATCCCCAGACCGGCACGGTCATGATTGGTCATATAGTGCAAAGCAGACTGCCCAAAAGCGGCTACGGCAATCCATGTATCGTTACGGACAACGGCGATTTTCAGCGCCAGCGATACGCTGGCGTTCGGCCTCAGGACAATTCCCTGTTTAGCCTCTTCCGCCGCGTGAAGAAGCGCGTGGATGCTGCCCGGCTCCTTCTCTATGACCTCAGAATTGATCGCCGCGCCAATTACCGCACGATTGAATTTATCATTAAATTCACTGAAGGTTGTTTTACCGCCAACCTCGGTAACTGCCGCCCTGAACCCTGCTTTCGACACGATTTGTTTGGCGATTGCCTCATCGTGAATCGTTTGAGTCAGGGCCAGAAACATTGCTGCCGTGCCGACACTCTTAACGCTGTTCGTCATAAATGATGAATTTTCCATCATAGCTCAGACACCTTTCTTTGGAATCAACAACGAGCATTAAGTCGTTCCCCGCTTAACGCCTGATGACGGTACCCTGTAAAGAGTGGAGTCTTCAAAAGGCTCCACTCAGCTTATCAAGAATGACTTAGCGGATACTGATTTCTCCAAAGGAAAATGTTTGAATACAGCCATCCTCTCCTCGTACCGTGAGAGAACCATCCTCAGAAAGAGCTGTCGCTGTACCACTCCATATCACACGGCCGTCATCTTTAACAATGACCTCTCTACCAATGGTATTATTCATCGCGAGCCATGCAGAAAGAATCTTCGACATCCCGTTGGCTTCCCAATCTTTAACATGGATTTTCATGTCGGTGAGCGCTTCCCGCAAAACCTCATCCGGCGTGTAGACAATTCCCGTCGCAGTGCGGAGCGAAACGGCGCGATCCTTTAATTCGCCCGTCCATGTATCAGGCGGTAAATCGACATTTATCCCGATGCCAATGACGAGAAAATCAACGAATCCATCCGCGTCAAGAGCCATTTCGGCAAGAATCCCGACAATTTTCTTCTCCCCAATTAGTATATCGTTCGGCCATTTAAGACAAATGTCGTTCCTTCTATAGAGACGGCGAAGAGTTGACACGACGCTGACGCCAGCCATCAAAGAGGCTGCCGCCGTACACTCGGGGGCGACGTTGGGACGCAGGAGAAGTGAAAACCACAGGCCGCCTGCCGGGCTGTGCCAGTGACGAGACCTGCGCCCGCATCCCGATGTCTGCCTCGATGCAACGACGACCGTTCCCGAGGGAGCGCCTGCCCTGGCTAATTCAAGGGCCCGGCGGTTCGTAGAATCAATCTCTTCATGACGCTCTATTTGCCAGCAGCCGTCCATCAGCCAACCATGTGAATCGTCGAGATAAAGACGCCGCACGCAATCGCGGAGACGATGACGCCTGCGATATTAGCCCCCATGGCCACCGGCATAATCACGGCGAACGCATCCTCATCCTCGGCAATATGCTGGGCTATTTTCGCCGTCGTCGGCACGCAGGAAACACCGGCGATGCCGACAACCGGGTTAAAGTCGCCATTTTTCCACTTGTAGATGAGCCAGCCGCCCAGGACGCCGACCACGCCGGACACGGTCAAGGCGCAGACGCCAAGAATAACGAGCGGCGCAACCTTTGGATTAAGTAAGGTTGAGGCCTCGCAGAGAGTGCCCAGCAACAGGCCGAGCATCATCGTCGAAGCGTAGAGCATTGTGCTTTCTAAAAGATCCTGATAGGGAACGATCTCAGCTTCTTTAATCGCCATCCCAAGGAAGAAGGACATGATAAGCGGCGCAGCCATCGGCAGCAAAATGCAAAGGATCGCGCAGCAGACGAGAATGAAAATGAATTTTTGAGATTTCGGAACCTCCGGCGCGTCAAAAATTATATCGTTGCCACGGTACTTTTTAGGGACGAGCCACTTGACAAGCGTCGGATAGCCGGCATAGGTCAGAGAAAGATAGAGATAAGCAATGACGGAGATCGGCACAAAAAGCTCCGGCGCAAGGATAAGCGAAGTAAAGAGGACGATCGGGCCGTCTGCACCGCCGATTGAGGCCACCGCCGCCGCTTCGTTCGGGGCGAGCCCGAGATGAGTACCGAGAATAAGTGTAGCAAATGTGCCAGCTTCTGCAAAAATCGCGATGATGATCGACGTCCAGGGATTTGCCAGGATGAAGCTGATTTCACACATTGCTCCGATTCCCATGAATACGAAGCAGGCGACCAGGCTGTTGCTGAACGTAAGGTTGTAGATAGGCTGCAGAAAATTAATCTGCATGATGTTCATCAGCTCTGCCGGGTCCGAAACGAGCGGGTCAAGAAAAATCGTGCCGATATTTCCACCCTTGAGGAAAAGGACGCCGCAGTTAATGCAAATCATGCCGATGCCCATTGGTACCATGATAAGGGGCTCCAGCTTACGGCTAAAGCCAAGATAGGCTAACAAAAAACCAAAAGCGATAAGGAGAACACGAGCGATCGCAATGGCCGGCTCTTGTACAAAGAGACTTGCGATGCCCGGGAAAAGTGTCGCAACGATATTGCCGTCCATTATGCCACCCCCTCTTCATTTTCTTCCGCATAGGGATCGCTCTTCGGCATAAGCTTGTTAAGCGCAACAATGGCGCCCATCAAAAACAGAGAAATCGCGGCTGTAAAGAGGTACGACAGCGCCGCATAAACCTCGATGCTCATTATGAGATACTCCTTTCAGGCAATTCAGGTAAATTAAAACGTAACTAATCATTACTGGCATCGGTTCCGCCATGCCGCCAGCAGTCTCCGGAATACCGCGTGCAAGACAGGGCGTCAGCCGTTTTTTGCAAACAAAAAAGGGAACAAAGAAATAGAACTCATACTCTCTATCTCTATGTTCCCTGAGTCACCCCGTCGCCATGCCAACCGGCGCTGCAACGACAAGGAAAGGAAGATCGCTTGAATGTCTGCTCATCCAACGGCTATGAAGTTGTTCTCATTCACTTGTGTATCGCGTACTAAATTACCAAATACTCTCGTACTCACGAACTCTCTTTATGGATTTTATATACCACACATTATAAAATGTGTCAAGAAAATTTTTGAGTTTTTCCATAACGCCCGCAGGAGATGTTTGCCGGGCAAATCCTTCCGTTAAAAATTTCCGCATATTTTTTAAGTATCCTGATTGCCATTGCAAGCAATGCGGTGATAAAATGTCACGAATCAAAACTCCCGCCAATATTTTTCACATTCTGAAGAAGTGTACAGGCGAAATAGCGAAAACAGGAGGTAATCTCATGAAATTGCTCCATGACGAACTTTGGCAACGCATCGGCGAGCTCGCCTTGACATCCATGCTGTACGAGGTATCGGCAACACCGAAGCCAGGACTTGTGGACCGTTCAAATTGCGGCGCCCATCTCGACATGGATTTTTTTACTTTCATGACTTCTGCCTCTTCGCTGCGCCAATTTTTTGATTCGGCAGCTGAGACGGGCTGGAAGGCTGGCTCCGCTTCAAGAGATCCGCTTTCGGTCCTGCACGCGCTGATGAAGCTGGGCATTGACGGCGAGAGGCGCATGTTTCGCGCAACGCGCGGCGTCAATACCCACAAGGGCATGATCTTCAGCCTCGGTCTCGTTGCCTGTGCAGCCGCTTTCGTGGCGCGCCAAAACACTCTCGCGCCGGAGGCGGTCACAGAGACAGCTGCGATGTACGGGCGGCATTTTTTTCTGAAGAAATACGGCATGGAATACAGTGCGTTAAATAGCGGTAACACGGAAGAAATTGACACGTCGCCGACTGCCGTCAGCGCTCGAAACGCGCGGCTGCAAACGCGCCGTCAAAATACGTCGCCCGTTACGCGCGGCGAAGAAGTTTATGTGCGCTATGGCTTGCTGGGTGTCTCCGGCGAAACTGCCGCCGGATTTCCAAGCGTCCTCAGGATTGGCTTGCCGGCTTATCGTGCCTGCCGAGCAATAAATATGCCGACAAACGACGCCCTCGTTGAAACGCTCCTGCACCTCATCGCAAAGATGGACGATACAAATATCCTGGGCCGTCACGACTTGTCGACCCTATGTTACGCGCAACGTGCCGCCGCCCAAACCCTGACGCTCGGCGGTATGCGGACTGACGAAGGAAAAGCGGCTATTGAAGCGCTTGACCGCGATTTTATCAATCGCTGGATCAGTCCCGGCGGCAGTGCTGATATACTGGCCATCACGCACTTTTTATATGAACTCCCGCACCTTCTGAAGCAAGGTTAAGACGGCAGTCCCTTTTTGCCGATGCGCCCGCGATTTTCCTTTACCCTGCCGCAAGTATATGCTATCATAAGAAATTATCATCTTTTGAAAATATTTTGCCAGACGTATATTACCAGGAATACAGGAGGTCTTCACAATGACTGCCAAAAGACTTGACCCTATGAGCTTTGACTTCCCCATGGAAAAAATGATGAGCGGCTACTACTCCGATATTTATTTCATGCGGGAGCAGGAAATACTCCGTAAAGAAAACTGCACCGACCGGGTGACCCTGCAAATCTTCCAGCGGGATTACGCCGTTCTCTGCGGTGTGGACGAAGCCATCGCCCTGATAAAGCGCTGCTCGCATAATCCCGAGTCCATCAAGATCCGCGCCCTTCACGACGGCGACGAGGTGGAGCCCTGGGAAACCATCATGACCATTGAGGGGAATCCGGCGGATTTCGCCCATTTGGAAACCGTCTATCTCGGCATCCTTGCCCGGCAGACGAAGGTGGCTACCAACTGCCGACGCTGTGTAAAGGCAGCCGGTGACAAGCCGGTGCTTTTCTTCCCGGCCCGCTTCGACCACTACCTCGTTCAGGAAAGCGACGGCTACGCCGCGAAGATCGGCGGCATGGCCGGCATTTCCACCCCCGCCAACGCCAAAGTCTGGGGCGTTGAAGCGGCCGGTACTATCCCTCACGCTCTCATTGCCTCCCTTGGGGGGGACAGCGTAAAGGCCGCCCGGCTCTTTGACAAATATATGCCCGCCAAGGTTGCCCGCATTGCTCTCGTTGACTTCGATAATGATTGCGTCGGCACCAGCCTCAAGGTGGCCCACGCTTTGGGCGACAAGCTGGCCGGCGTCCGTCTCGATACCTCCGGCACCATGGTCGACAAGTCGCTTACGGAACAGATGGGTCACTTCCAGCCTACCGGCGTAAACGCCCAGCTGGTTCACAATGTCCGCACCGCCCTCGATGCGGAGGGCTTTACCAAGGTTAAAATCGTCGTTTCCGGCGGTTTCACCCCGGAGCGTATCAAGAGCTTTGAAACGGCCCGTGTCCCGGTAGATGTCTATGCGGTAGGCAGCTATATTTACAGCGGCAACACTGATTTCACCTCTGACGTGGTGCTTCTCAACGGTAAGCCCTGCGCCAAAGCCGGCCGCCGATATGCGGACAATTCCCGCCTCGAGGATGTGGAATAATCATGGGTGACTTTATCGTCCTCCTGCTGTTCGGCGGCATGATCGCCTACGCTTTCGGCAACAGGATATTCACCCGATAATCAAACTGCCTGGAGAACAGATAATGCCAATAAAGATCCCAAATAATCTTCCCGCGGCGGCAACCCTCAGCAACGAGCACATCTTCTTCATGGATGCCAGCCGCGCCTACAGTCAGGACATCCGCCCCCTGAAGCTCCTCATCCTGAACCTGATGCCCACAAAAATCGCAACCGAGACCCAGCTTCTCCGCCTGCTGGGCAACACGCCCCTTCAGGTGGAGGTGGATTTCATTTACACTGAGACTTACAATCCACGGCACGTATCGGTTGACCACCTTACCGAGTTTTACGGTACCTTTGCCGACGTCCGCCACAAGAAATACGATGGTCTCATCATCACCGGGGCGCCGGTAGAACAAATTCCCTTTGAGAAGGTTGCCTACTGGCCGGAGATAGCGGAGATCATGGAGTGGTCAAAGACCAATGTCTTCTCCACCTTCCATATCTGCTGGGGAGCCCAGGCTGGCCTTTACTACCATTACGGAATTCCAAAGCATGACGTGACCGCAAAGGTATTCGGCGTATTTCGCCATCACCTTTGCGTTGAACATGAAATGCTTTTCCGGGGATTTGACGATGAGTTCTTTGTCCCCCACTCCCGCCACACGGAAATCCGCCGGGAGGATATTGAAAATGCGCCGGCCCTCACCATTATGGCGGAGGCGGAGGCTCCGGCCGGAGTCTACTGCGTGGCCAATCTGAAGCGCCGTCAGTTCTTTATCACCGGCCATGCGGAGTATGACCCTCTCACCCTGAAATCCGAATACGACCGGGATGTAGCGGCCGGGCTTCCAATAAATATTCCGGCCAATTATTACCCTCAGGATGATCCCAGCCTGATGCCCCTGGTCCGCTGGCGTTCCGTGGCCAATCTTCTCTTTGCCAACTGGCTGAACTACTACGTATATCAGGAGACGCCCTACGAGCTGGACAAGATCGTCCCTGCCGAAGAATAAACGGCGGCAAAACTGTTTTCATTGGCTTTACAGACAGATACGGTATATTTTCCAGGAAAAGGAGAACTGGTTATGTGCAATTTATCTCACTCCCTTGGAAAATATGCCGCTGTTTTTTCTCTGGCGGCGTGTTTTACGTTTGGCGCGTTTCCGGCTCAAGGGGGAGCAAATCCTATTACCCCCAAGTCCCCCAAGGTTCCAATGGATACCTACGAATGGATCCAGGCCAGCCCCCGTACCAGCTATTATTTCAACAAGAAATATATCTGCTACCAGACAAACAGCGACGGTACCGTTGACGTGAATTTGCTGAGGATTCCCATCCTGCGCACCTATGACTGCATTCAGATAGCTGACATTATCGCCAAGCGCCGCTGGCATCGGCAGAAATGGGAGGGTTTGGATGACTTGCTGGCCGCCGAAGCCAACAATGTCACCATTGACTGTGAAAAGCGGACGGTTACCATAAGGGATTCTATCCTGCTTACCGAGACGTTCGGCCACCTCTACGATGAGCCGTCGGGCCGGGTCATCGAGCTGGATAAACTCAGCGAACAGTCTTTGGAGCGCCGGTTCTTTGAAAGCATTCTCCAATACGCTCAAGATAATCCCGATAAGCTCATCGCCAATACGAAAGGCTCCCTTACGGAAGCAGACCAGAAGAAGCTGGTTGCCACAAAAAAGGCAGAAGACAAACAGCGAAAGGCAATCGAAAAGGCAAAGAAGCGTCCAGTAACTACCGATTGATAAAACCAAAGAGGCGGCCGCCCGCCTCTTTTTTCATGCAAAAAATGAGGACATTTCCCCGCCGAACAGGAAAATGTCCTCATTTATTTTCTATTCCAAATTACAGCACCAGCTGTCCCCAGTCAGCCACCCGGCGGGCAAGGCCGGTAATGGCGGAAAGCAGAGCCAGGCGGTTGCCCCGGACGGCCGCATCTTCCGTCATGACCATAACTGCATCCAGATAATCGGCAATCGCCGGAGCCAGGGGAGCCAATTCCTCGATGGCCCTTTTGTAGCTGCTGTTCATGAGGGCCACCGCCACTCCGGTGGATACGGCCTCATAGGTATCATGAAGATTTTCCTCCTCCTGTACCTCGTAGAGATCCCGGTCAGGAACGCCCGCATCCCCCGCCTTGGCGGAAAGATTTGCCACCCTGCCCAGGGCCTCGGCCAGCTTGGCGATCTCCTCCGGACGGCGGTTGATGGCATCGGTAAGGGCGGCGGCCCGAAGGACAGTGGCCGTGCAGTCATCGGTATCGATGGCGGCTGCCGCAATATCATAGCGGGTGCCATTGTCCGCCAGAACCTTTTCCAGCCGAAGGCGGATGAAATCAGCGAAAGACTTTTCCACCGCCGCTGTCTTTTCTCCGTCCAATCCGTAGAGCGCAGCGGCTTCCTTAACGAGAGGGTTCAGCTTCAGCCGCTTTTTATTGGCCACGATTGTCTGGACGAGCCCCAGGGCCTGACGGCGGAGGGCAAAGGGATCCTCCGAGCCGGTGGGGATGAGGCCCAGACTAAAGGTTCCCACAATGGTATCGATCTTGTCTGCAATGCTGACGATGGCCCCCACGGCGGTTTCCGGCAGCTGGCCGCCGGCCTGACGGGGCCGGTAATGCTCGTCGATGGCCTCCGCCACCGCCGTGTCCTCTCCATCAAGGAGCGCATAGCTGCGGCCGATTGTCCCTTCCAGCTCGGTAAACTCAACCACCATAGCGGTGACCAGGTCTGCCTTGGCCAGCTTAGCGGCCCGGCAGGCTGCCGCCTTTTCTTTTTCGCCGGCTTCCCAGACTTGGGCCACCGCCGCTGCCAGCTTCTCCAGCCGAAGGGATTTATCGTACATAGTACCGAGACCCTTTTGGAAATTCAGGGTCTTCAGCTTCTCCACATAGTCCTCCAGCTTCTTTTCCCTGTCCTCCTTGAAGAAGAACTCCGCGTCAGCCAGACGGGCCCGGAGGACCCGTTCATTGCCGTGGGACACCACATCGATGGACCGGTCGCCGCCGGAGCGCACGGTGATAAAGTAGGGAAGCAGCCAGCCGTCCTCCGCCACCACCGGGAAGTAACGCTGGTGGTCCCGCATGGGAGTAACGATTGCCTCCCGGGGCAGGGCCATATACTTTTCATCAATGCGCCCAAAGAGAGCGGTGGGCCATTCAACCAGGAAGGTCACCTCCTCCAGGAGGCCCGCTTCGATCTGGGCCTTCCCCGGCTTTCCGTTGGCATCCACACAATAGGCGGCCACCCGGTTGATTTCCTCCCGGATCATTTTCTGGCGGCGTACCGGGCAGGCGATGACCTTCATTTCTTCGCACTGCTCCATGTAAGATTTCGGCTCCCGGATGTCAAATGGTTGGCCCGCCGGGTCGAAAGCCTCCCCTTCCCCATTGGACAGGACCCGGTGCCCCCGGGAGGTTCGGCCGGACTCCACCTGAGCCACCTCAAAGGGCACGACTTCCCTTCCGCAGAGGGCGACGATCCAGCGAATGGGGCGGAGGAACTTAAAGTCCAGGTCACGCCAGCGCATGGCATTGGGCAGCGGCAGGGTGGTGATCAGCTCCGGAAAGAGAGTGGTCAGCAGCTCCTTCGTCTCCTTGCCGGCAGTATGGATCTCCGCATAAACGTAGCCGTCCCGCCTGATGAGTTTTTCCGGGGTCGTTCCGGCTCCTTTGGCAAAGCCCATGACCGCCCTGGTGGGATTGCCGTCAGCGTCAAAGGCCATGGCGATGGCCGGGCCCCGGCGCTCCATGGTTTTGTCCGGCTGGCGCTCCGCCACATCATCCACAAACAGGGTCAGGCGGCGGGGAGTGCCCATGGCGTGGATGGTACCGTGGGAAAGGCCCAGCTCCTCAAGGCGGGCGGCGGCCTTGTCCCGCAGGGCCCGGTAGAGCTTGGGCACCGCGTGAGCCGGAAGCTCCTCCGTGCCGATTTCCAGAAGAATATCTACTGCCATTTTACTTCACCTGTGCCTTTCTGTTCTTGCCCATCATGGGATACCCCAGCTTCTCCCGCTGCGCCAGATAAGCTTTGGCGCACATCCTGGCCAGCTTGCGGACCCGGCCGATGTAAGCAGTGCGCTCGGAAGCGCTGATGGCTCCCCGGGCATCCAGAAGATTGAAGGCATGGGAGCATTTCAGCACGTAGTCATAGGCTGGATGAACGGCTCCTTCGCCGATGACCCGGACGGCCTCCGCCTCATACTTGTCAAACAGCTCAAAGAGGAGTCTGGCATCGGACAGCTTGAAGGCATAAAGACTCTGCTCGTATTCATTCTGGTGAAAGACATCTCCGTAGGTATAGTCCCCGATCCACTTTATATCGTAGACGTTTTCCACCCCCTGAATGTACATGGCCAGGCGCTCCAGTCCGTAGGTGATCTCGCTGGCCACGGGCTTTACGTCACAGCCCCCCACCTGCTGAAAGTAAGTGAACTGGGTTATCTCCATGCCGTCCAGCCAAACCTCCCAGCCCAGGCCCCAAGCCCCCAGGGTGGGCGACTCCCAGTTGTCCTCCACGAAACGGATGTCGTGGTCGGCGGCGTTTATTCCCAACCGGGCCAGACTCTCGAGATAAAGCTCCTGAATGTTGTCCGGGGATGGTTTCATGATAACCTGGAACTGATGGTGCTGATACAAGCGGTTTGGATTGTCCCCATACCGGCCGTCAGCCGGGCGGCGGCTGGGCTCGACATAGGCCGCATTCCAGGGCTCGGGGCCGAGAACTCTGAGAAACGTGGAAGGATTCATGGTACCGGCGCCCTTCTCCACATCGTATGGCTCGGCAAGAATGCAGCCCTGCTCAGACCAAAAGGACTGGAGAGCCAGGATCATTTCCTGAAATTTCATACTGTTTCCTCCTAAAGGCTCGGGTGGAACGATATCGTCACCGGTTCCTTCGGCATAAAAAAACCCGCCACCCGTGAAATGACTTCACAGGGACGAGATAATTTCCCGCGGTTCCACCCTGATTGGCTTGCGCCCACTTAATTCTTCGATTGGATTGCTCCCGGCTGCCCGTATCCCGATAGCGGTCTCGCACCGTCGCCGCCTCGCTGTGTTGGGATATTTTTTCCGTTCATCGCAAAGCCGAATCAATCGGCGGTAATGATTGTAGCAAAGGACTTGTCCCTTGTCAATTTAATCCCGAAATATATTCTCCGCTGACTGGTTGAATGCCGCCAGCTCCCCTCAGCGGGAGCCTGTTCGATTGCTGACTTCATCCCGCGCATTACAGAAGGAACCGTATTTTCTTCCTTGACGAAAGACGGCCCCCATGGTACAATCAACCTGATTTTAGCCGGACGGGTGATTCCTGTCCATAGCAATTATCGCGGACCGCTCGATTCTGTCGGGCCAAGGCCATACGGACAGCCGGGTCCACTGCCGATTGGCGGCTTGTGCCGCCTTATTGATTGAGTTAAAAGCTCAAATTTTATAAGTTGGTTATCTAACCAAGTGGTTTCTCGAAAACCTAACAGCGTATCGACGCTTACTTGTGAAACGGTCAATAAGAGGAAAACAAGGTTTCCTCAATGAGAGTAGTAAAAGTAATGATTGCTATATAGACTCTGACGACTAAAATTCCAAACAGTCCGGGACCGATGATGTCCGCCGGAAAAATAAAGGATTTATGATTTCACGAACAGCGCGTACGCTCGCGCTGTTTTTTATTTTATTTTGCGGGGTTGATGAAATGATCGACAGAAATATTCTGGCCAGAATGCCGGAACAGCAGTGCGCCCCTATTTTCGAGGCGCTGGAACGGTTCCGCCAGATGCGGGTTGTTCCCTTCGATGTTCCCGGTCACAAGCGGGGCCGGGGCAACCCGGAGCTCCGGGACTTTCTGGGGGAGCGCTGTATCGGCATTGACGTGAACAGCATGAAGCCCCTGGACAACCTCTGTCATCCGGTTTCCGTTATCCGGAAGGCAGAAAAGCTGGCGGCCCAGGCCTTTGGAGCAGCCGATGCCTTTCTGATGGTAGGCGGCACCACCAGCGCCGTTCAGTCCATGATTCTCACCGCCTGCAAGCGAGGCGATGAAATAATCCTGCCCCGGAACGTTCACCGCAGCGTTATCAACGCCCTCGTCCTCTGCGGCGCTGTCCCGGTCTACGTCAATCCTCAGGTCGACTGCCGCCTTGGCATCTCCTTGGGCATGAGGCGGGAAGATGTAGAAAAGGCCATTGCCCAGCACCCCGGCGCCGTGGCCATCCTGGTAAACAACCCCACCTACTACGGCGTCTGCTCCGATCTCCGGGCCATTGTGAACCTGGCCCACCGCAACGGAATGCTCTGCCTGGCCGACGAAGCCCACGGCACCCATTTCTACTTTGGCGATGATCTGCCGGTATCGGCTATGGCCGCCGGGGCCGATATGTCGGCGGTTTCCATGCACAAATCCGGCGGCAGCCTCACCCAGTCCAGCTTCCTGCTGGCCGGTCCCGGTGTCCACTCCGGCTACGTCCGCCAGATAATCAACCTGACCCAGACCACCTCCGGCAGCTATCTTTTAATGTCCAGCCTCGATATTTCCCGCCGCAACCTCGCCCTGCGGGGCCGGGAGATTTTCCGTCACGTCCGGGAGCTTGCCGTCTATGCCCGGGATGAAATAAACGAAATCGGCGACTACTACGCCTTTGGCCAGGAGCTGCGGGACGGAAACGCCGTCTTTGACTTTGACTCCACAAAGCTCAGCATTCATACCCTCGACATAGGCCTGGCGGGCATTGAGGTCTACGATGCCCTCCGGGACGACTACGACATCCAGATAGAATTTGGGGATCTGGGCAATATCCTCGCCTACCTCTCCATTGGCGACCGGATTCAGGAGATTGAACGGCTGGTCAGCGCCCTGTCGGAGATTCGCCGCCGCTACCGCCGCTCTCCGTCCGGTATGCTCAGTCAGGAGTACATCGCGCCTGAAGTCGTAACCAGCCCCCAGGATGCTTTCTACGCCGAAAAGATCTCCCTTCCCCTTGAAGAAAGCCTCGGCCGGGTCTGCAGCGAGTTTGTAATGTGCTATCCGCCGGGAATCCCCGTCCTGGCCCCCGGGGAGCGCATCACCCGGGAAATCCTCAGCTATATCCGCTACGCTCATGAAAAGGGCTGTCAGATGACGGGGCCCGAGGATCCGGAAATCAGGCATATCAACATTTTGAAATAAACTGCCGCGATGATTTTCGCGAGAATATTTGGAGGTAATGATTGTGGAAGTCTGGTTCAGCGAGTACCACACTCCGGACGTAAAGCTCACCCTGCGGGTAAACAGCCAGCTGTACTCCGGGCAGAGCAGCTATCAGCACATCGACGTTTTCGATACCCCGGAATTCGGCCGGGTCCTGGCCCTTGACGGCAATATAATGCTTACGGAGCGGGATGAATTTGTCTACGATGAAATGATCACCCATGTTCCCATGGCCGTTCATCCCAGCATCTCCACCGTCCTGGTCATCGGGGCCGGCGACGGCGGCGTCGTCCGGGAGCTTACCCGCTACGACCAAATTACCCAGATCGACCTGGTGGAGATGGATCCTGATGTTATCGAGGTCTGCCGCCGCTTCCTGCCGGGTAACGCCAGCCGCCTTGATGACCGCCGGGTCCACCTGTACTACGAGCACGCCCTGAAATTTATCCGCCGCTGTGAAAACCTTTACGACCTTATAATCGTAGACTCCAACGACCCCTTTGGCCCCTCGGAGGGTCTTTTCACCCGGGAGTTCTACGGCAACTGCTTCAAGGCCCTGAAGGAGGACGGCATCATGGTGAACCAGCAGGGCAGTCCCTTCTACAAGGAAGACGCTGATGCCATGCAGCGCAGCCACAAGCGCATCGTCAGCACCTTCCCAATTTCCCGGGTCTATCAGGCCCATATCCCCACCTATGCCGCCGGCTACTGGCTCTTCGGTTTTGCCAGCAAGAAATACCATCCCATCGACGACCTGGACGTGGAGCGCTGGAATACATACAATCTCCGTACCCGGTACTATACCCCCCGGCTCCATCGGGGAGCCTTTTATCTCCCCGCCTTCCTGGAGGAAATGCTAGTGGAGGTGGAACATGATGCTGCCCAATAACATCGAAACCTTTATCGCCTGTGACGCTCCCTACCAGGAAGCGCAGCTGGTCATATACGGCGCCCCCTTTGATTCCACCACCAGCTACCGTCCCGGCGCCCGGTTCGGCCCCTCCGCCATCCGGCACGAAAGCTTCGGACTGGAAACCTACAGCCCGTATAAGAACAAGGACCTCGCCGACTACAGGATATTTGACTCCGGGGACTTGGAGCTGTGCTTCGGCAGCAGCGAAGCCGCCCTCAATGACATCGAGCGGCGGGCCGACATCATCATGAATGACGGTAAATTTCCCTTGCTTGTTGGGGGCGAGCACCTGGTGACCCTTCCGGCGGTGCGGGCCGCCCTGAAACGATATCCCGATCTGCACATCATTCACTTTGACGCCCACACGGACCTGCGGGATGACTATCTGGGAGCAAAGCTTAGCCACGCCTGCGTTCTCCGCCGCTGTCACGACCTTATCGGAGACGGCCGGATCCACCAGTTCTGCATCAGGAGCGGCGAACGGGAGGAATTTCGGTTTGCCGGGCTCCACACTGACCTGCATAAGTTCGATTTCACCGGACTTGAAGATACTGCGGCCCGGCTGAAGGAGTCCATGGTTCCCGTCTACTTCACCATCGATCTGGACTGTCTTGACCCCGCCTGCTTTCCCGGTACCGGAACGCCGGAAGCCGGCGGCGTCACCTTCACCCAGCTGCTGAAAGCCATCGACGCGGTAACCGCCGCCAATGTTATCGCCGCCGACATAAACGAGCTGGCCCCCGGCCTTGACCAGTCCGGAGCCTCAACGGCCCTGGCCTGCAAGGTTCTCCGGGAGCTGATGCTGGCAATACTGAAATAAAAGGAGAATCAACTATGAGCAAAGTTCTTATCATCGGCTGCGGCGGCGTTGCCTCCGTTGCCATCAGCAAATGCTGTCAGATCAGCGACGTATTCACCGACATCTGCATTGCCAGCCGGACCGTATCTAAATGTGAAGCCTTAGCGGCCAGGCTGGCCCCCGCCACAAAGACGAAGATTACCACCCGCCAGGTCGATGCGGACAAGTTAGAGGAACTGGTTGCCCTCATTAAGGACTACCAGCCGGATCTCGTCATGAACATTGCCCTGCCCTACCAGGATCTTACCATTATGGACGCCTGCCTGGCTACCGGCGTAAACTATCTGGATACGGCAAACTATGAGCCGGAGGATATCACCGATCCGGCCTGGCGGGCCAGCTACGAAAAACGCTGCCAGGAAAAGGGATTCTCTGCCTACTTCGACTATTCCTGGCAGTGGGCATATCAGGAAAAATTCAAGGCCGCCGGTCTGACCGCCCTCTTAGGCTCCGGCTTTGACCCCGGCGTGACTCAGGCCTACTGCGCTTACGCCGCCAAGCATGAATTTGACACCATTGATACCATCGACATTCTGGACTGCAACGGCGGCGACCATGGCTATCCCTTTGCCACAAACTTCAACCCGGAAATCAATCTCCGGGAAGTATCCGCCCCGGGAAGCTACTGGGAAGACGGCCGCTGGGTGGAAATACCCCCCATGACGATCAAACGGGTCTACGACTTCGACCAGGTTGGCCGGAAGGACATGTACCTCCTTCACCACGAGGAAATCGAGTCCCTGGCCAGGAATCTGCCGGAGGTAAAGCGCATCCGCTTCTTCATGACCTTCGGCCAGTCCTATCTGACTCACATGAAATGCCTTGAAAACGTAGGTATGCTCAGCACCGAAGCAATCGATTTTGAAGGCCAGAAAATCGTTCCCATCCAGTTCCTGAAGGCCCTGCTGCCGGACCCGGCCAGCCTCGGCCCCCGCACTAAAGGCAAGACAAACATCGGCTGCATCTTCACCGGCACCAAAGACGGCCGGAAAAAGACCTACTACATCTACAATGTCTGCGACCATCAGGAATGCTACAGGGAAGTCGGCAGCCAGGCCATCTCCTACACTACCGGCGTGCCGGCCATGTGCGGCGCCCTCATGATGCTCACCGGCCAGTGGATTCTTCCCGGCGTCCACACCGTGGAGGAATTTGATCCTGATCCATTTTTGGCGGCCCTTGACAAGTACGGCCTTCCCCGCCGGGAAAATCGTGACCCGGTACTGGTAGACTGAAAAATTTCAGGTCGTGAAAAGCCTTCCCCGTAGGGGAGGTTCCCGCACCGCTCTTTGCCTCCCCTGTAGGGGAGCCTTAGACTGTTGACAAAATAGCCTCCCCTATAGGGGAGG
>CAJTSO010000042.1:14992-17292 GCA_910579115.1 uncultured Selenomonadaceae bacterium | reverse complement strand
TCATCCATATCAGCGAGCTGGCCCGGAACCGGGTAAAGCACCCCCTTGACGTCATTGCCGTAGGGGACATCGTGGAAGTAATGGTCACGGAGGTAGATGAAAAACGGGGCCGTATCGGCTTATCCCGAAAGCGGGTCCCCGAATCAAAATAAATACACACAACGCCAGACCGACACGGCGGCCAATCCCCCGACCTGCCGTGAACATCGCTTCCAAAATAATCACCAGCCTGCCATAAAGGAGTCGTAACTACATGAAACCAAGTGATTTCTCTCTGAAAACGCCTGCGGACACAGCCTCTCTGGAAGCAAAGCTTCAAGCCACGATAGATTTGATCGAACCCCCCTCCCAGGACGGAAATGCCGCCGAAACCGGCGTTTTTGCCGAAGCCGGTTTCGGCCGGCAGGAACTGGGCTCCCTGCTGGATATAATCTCCTCCTACGCCGCCATTACCGGCCACCCCTTCACAATTCCCAAAAAACACACCCTTATCTGCTGCGCCGACCACGGCGTGTACGAAGAAGGAGTCAGCGCCTACCCCCAGGAAACTACCCTGGGAATGGTTCGCAACTACCTCGTATCAAAGGGAGCCGTTGCCAACGCCCTGTCAAATTTCTGCCAGTCAGAAATGACCGTCATCGACCTGGGCATTAACTTCCCCTCCCACGACATCCCCGGCCTGCTCGATTGCCGCATCGCCTCCGGGACCCGGAACATCGCCAAAGGCCCCGCTATGACCCGCCAGCAGGCGCTCCAGGCTATCATAACCGGCATTGAGCTGGCCGAAGCAGCGATAGAAAAAGGCGCCCACTGCCTCCTTCCGGGAGAAATGGGCATATCAAATACCACCAGCTCCGCTGCCATCGTGGCCGCCGTCTGCGGACTCACCCCCGAAGAAGCCACCGGCCGGGGCACCAACATCTCCGATGCCAGACTTGCCCACAAAATCGAAGTAGTCCGCCGCATCCTGACCGCCAACCAGCCTGACATCAACGACGGCGTCGATATTCTCGCTCATCTGGGCGGGTTTGAGCTGGGAGCCATCACCGGCACAATCCTCGGGGCCGCCGCCCATCGCGCCTTCGTCATTCTGGACGGTCTCAACACGGGAGCCGCCGCCCTCATGGCCGCCGCCTGCTGCCCCCGCATCACCGGCTACCTTATGTCCTCCCACCTGGCGGCGGAACCGGCCCAAAAGAGTACCCTCGAAAAGCTGAAGCTGAAACCCCACATGGATTTGCGCTTCAGACTGGGAGAGGCCACCGGCTCCTCCATAGCCTCCCGCCTCATCGATATCATGGTGGCGGCCTGCAACGGACTAACGGAAAAAAATAATCTACAAACCATTTCCGAAACAATTCTCCCCCTCTCCTCCCTGGATTTTACTCTACCGGAAAAAAGCGATTTTTCCTCCAGGAGTATGCAGGATATAAACAACTCCATCCCCGCCCCGGACGAGGAACTCCGGCAAAACTGCCAATACTACCTGGACAATCTGACAAAACCGGCCCGCTGCTGCGGCCGTCTGGAGGATATTGCGCTCCAGTTGGCCGTATCGTCCGGAGACAAAAAGCCTCCCCTGACTCTCCCCCGGGCCATCCTCTGCTTCACGGCAAAAGAAAGCTATCACAAAAAAATTGCTCCCCTGGGCGTCGCTTTTGCCAAAACAGCCGGAACAAAAATCTATACCGTCAGCCTGCCCGCAGGCATCACCCCTGAAACGGCCTTTACCATCGGAGAAACCGCTGTCAGCTTCCTCCGGGAAAAACTCCAAATCCCCGTCCTGGGCCTTGCCCTGGACAGCGTCCCTGATGATTTTTCCTGCGGTGAGAATGCTTTGGCTGCTGCCGTTAGCGGCGCTGTTGCCTCAGCTGCTGCCAGATCCATGACTATTGTGCTGGACAACCCGGACATGGAAAAGCTGACCGCCCAGGCAGCTGAGCAGCTGCCTGCCGCCTCTCCCTACCTCCTGCATGTGCAGCCTGAACTTCTGTCCCTTAATGTGAATTGCCCCGGCGGCCTCGTTTCCGCCCTCGGTATCGCTCTGATTGAAGCCGCCCTCCATATCCTGAACGATATGCGAACCTTTGCCGATGCCGGAGTCGCCGTAGCCCATGACGGCCTGGGAGCCGGCATCCAAAAGCAGAATTAAAGCTCATATATCAAAAGATAAAAGCCTCCCCTGTAGGGTAGGTCAGCTTGTCGACAAAGTCACTTATTCCGTCTGAGGCTCCCCTTTAGGGGAGCTGTCGCTGGAAGCGACTGAGGGGTGAAGCAGGAAAACCATTGATTTGTCTGTC
>CAJTSO010000042.1:12615-14868 GCA_910579115.1 uncultured Selenomonadaceae bacterium | reverse complement strand
GTCCATCGTTTCACTCGGACTTATTAAGTGAGTTAGTCGAGCTCGGCAATCGCTAAGGTCGCACGCATGACACTCACTAAATGCGTCCATCGCTTCACTCGGACTTATTAAGTGAGTTAGTCAAGCCGGAAGAGTGACAGGCCAGCCGGGTTGCTACTCATTCACCCCAAAGTCAGCATTGAAGTAATTACCTTCATTTAGCCTTTATGTTCATTGGACCCAATCACACAGGACAAAATAATAAATCTGTGGTAATATATCCCCGTTATATCGTAATCGTTAAGGAGGACTATCCATGCTTAATCAAGTTTCCCTTTTTACCGAAAACAATCCGGGCGGCCTTTCAAAAATCACCTCTATTCTCGCCAAAGCGGATATCAATATCTATACCATGCTGGCCAGCGACAGCGCCGAGTTCGGCATCGTCCGCCTCATCGTCAACCGCCCCTCGGTTGCCTTTGACGCACTGAAAGCCGAAGGCTATCAGTGCCGCCTGGACAAAGTCATCGGCATCAAAATGACCGATACCCCCGGCTGCCTGGACGGAATCCTGAAGGCTGTCCGGGAAGCAAATATCGACATCTCCTACCTCTACATCTCCTACGACCGGGACACCGCCCGCCCCGTTGTCGTGATGAAGACAAATGAACCCGAAACCGCTACCTTCCTTATGGGTAAAGGCTACGAGCTGGTAGACAGCTTCTGAGAAATACAGACAGCGACTACATCCCCGCTGCATTAAAACATCCATAAAAACGCGAAAGAGCCTGAGGAATTATCCCCAAGCTCTTATTTTTTATAATGCCATCGTTATTTACGAAAAGCTTCCCTTACAAAAACGCCCGCCACTTCTAAAAGTGACGGGCGTTTTTGTCATTATCCTGTTTAGTTTACAGCAAATCAGCCAAATCCAGAAGTAAATGCTCTGTCTTCTCCCAGCCAAGGCAGGGATCAGTAATTGACTTGCCATAGGTACCCTCGCTGATTGACTGACAGCCATCCTCGATGTAACTCTCGATCATGAGCCCCTTGACCGCTTTTTTGATATCATCAGAGTGCTTTCGGGAATGAACGATATCCTTGGCAATGCGGATCTGCTCCAGATACTTCTTGCCGGAATTTGCGTGATTCGTATCAACGATAATAGCAGGATTGGCCAGTCCCCGTTCAGCGTACATATTTATCACATCCCGCAGGATCTCGTAATGATAATTGGGCAGACTGTTGCCAAAGGGATCAACATAACCCCGGAGAATGGCATGAGCCAGCTCATTGCCTTTCGTGCGTACCTCCCACCCCCGGAACAGGAACTCCTGGGAATGCTGGGCCGCCGCAATAGAATTCAGCATGACGGATAAATCGCCGCTGGTGGGATTCTTCATCCCCACGGGAATGCCAACGCCGCTGGCAATCATCCGGTGAAGCTGATCCTCGCTGGAACGAGCGCCCACCGCCGCATAACAAAGAAGGTCGGAAAGATAGCGGAAAACCTCCGGATAGAGAATCTCCTCTGCCCCGGTGAACCCCGTTTCCTCCACGACTCGGACATTCATCTTGCGGATAGCGATAATGCCCCCCAGCATATCCTCCTTTCCCTCCGGCGAGGGCTGGTGAAGCATCCCCTTGTACCCTGTGCCAACGGTACGGGGCTTGTTCGTATAAAGCCGGGGAACGATGAAAATCTTATCCTTTATCTGCTCCTGCACCACAGCCAGGCGGTGAACATAGTCAAGAACCGCCTCCTCATTGTCGCTGGAACAGGGACCGATAACAAGGATAAACCGGTCATCCCGTCCGCAGATAATATCGGCAGCCTCCCTATCACGCTGGATTTTTATCTCCCTGGACCTCGGGCTGACAGGATAATCCTCCTTCAGCTCCTGAGGCGAAGGAAGCACCTTGATAAACTCCATTTGCATACTCATATCCTGCACTCCTTGGGAAAAATTTCTCCTATTTTATCACAGCCCAAAGTGTTTTTCTACTGTGTGGAACGATGGACGAATTTATTGAGTGTAATGCCTGCGTCCTTAGCGATTGCCGAGTCGTAAGACGATGGCAGAGCTTAGATAGCCGCAGAGCGCGTTTTCGGCAGGCCCTGTTTACGAGAGCAGTAAGTATATATTTTCTTTTGACAGAATTACTTTCCCTGTCCTCCCATCTGACGAAGCAGCTCGATGGCTCCCTTGCCAAGACGCACTTTTTTCGCTATGTCCTCCGTAGCATAGCCTGCTGTCAAAAGCCGCCTGGCCT
>CAJTSO010000042.1:252-12603 GCA_910579115.1 uncultured Selenomonadaceae bacterium | reverse complement strand
GGTAGGCTCAGCTACGGCCGGTACCCTGGCGGCTGCCTTCAGGGCCGCTGCCTCTACCGGCTTTATCGCCTCAATGCCTGCTTCCGGGTAAGCCGGCTGCTGCTCCTTCAATTCCCTTGCCCGGGCGTAGTAGTCTATCCGCTTTGGTTTGCGTTCCGATCCGTCCTGACTCAGAGGCTCCTGCCCGGCCGCCTCACGGGAAAATACGGGAACTTCAAGCTTCCCCGCCTGTCCCGGAGACTTCTGTTCGGCCATATCACCGGAAAGTACCAGGGCCTCAAGCTCGCCGTTCCGCTCCGGCGGTTCCTGTTCTACAACCTTATTCCCTGCCGGGAGGCTGGAGATATCCAGCGCCGCCGCCTCCGTTGCCTCGATAGTACGGTCAAGGAGCTTTGCAAACTCTGTCGCCCCGTCTATATCCTCCGCTACATCCCCAGCCATCTCTGCCCGGCTCCCCGGCCCGCTAACCGCTTTCTGATTTTGCTCCGCCTGGTATCCCGTATATGGCAAAGGCTCGATTGTCTCCGGCACACCACCGGTTTCCTTATCAGGCTCCACCAGCTGCGGACTGCTGGCCGCTGTACTGACAGGAGGCGAAGCCGCTACCGCGGATTTAAGCTGCTCCGCGGTCATCACCGGCAGAATACCGCTTTCCTGAGCCGCATGAATCTCCTTCCTCAGGCGGGTGAGCCTGCCATCAAGTCTGGCGGAAACCTCCTCCGCCTGAGAAATCAGGCTTTCCAGCCTGTCTATATGCTCCGCCAGCCGATTTATGATCTCATCCGCTGACTTTTCCATCTCAAAGCGGATCCTGTCCGCCGTCACCTCAGCTGACTTCAGTCCGGTTCTGTCGCCAAAAGGCGCCAGAAGACCCTGACGCCTCAACACTATATAAATCAGGGCGCCGATTATTATCAAAAAGCCCAGCGTTTCCACTACCATATAACCACCGATTCAAAAAGTCACCAGGATATGTCGATCAGGGAGCCTCTGGCAATATCCAGATTCTTGCTCTGGCGGCGCAGCTCCTCCACCTCTGCCTGTAGCCGGACCGCTTGCTCTTCCCCGTCCTCGCCCTCACGGCGGTGGCGTTTGCCGCCGGAGCCTCCGCCCTGGCGGCGTTCCCTTTCCGGGTCGTCCTTTATCTTTCCGTCCTCGGCTTCCTCGTGGCGCTGGACAGTCCGCTGGTTGACCTCATCCGTTTCCTTTTGCTTTGCCAGCTGGTTATCCTGCTGGACATTCACCTGATGGTGCATATTTTGCTGGAGCTGACCTACCTCTGTAGATTTCGGGACCATCAGCTGAAGATTCATGGGGTTGAAATCCACTGCCATAAGAATCACTCCTTCATATCGACTACAAAATATTCCCCGCTTCATGGCCATAAGCGGCAAAGCCTGAATTAACCGGGTGGAGCTGCTGTCGACCCCGTCACCAGGCGCCAGGAGGAAGGAAAATGCCCATCAATAGGGGCCGGTCTTGATGTCGTCCCCCTCCGTATAAAAGCAGCAACAGCTTTGCGAAGTCTGAAGGTTCTTCAGCACCGAATTTATCGACATTCTGACCCCTGCATGAATCGTATCCCGCACCCGTACCCGGCAATTACTCATCTTCACCAATTCCTCATCCAGCTCTTGCAGACGCTTCGTCTTCCGCTTGATTTCCCCAGCCAGAGGAAACTGGGAACGGGTCAGCTTGTTTATCTGATCTACTCTTTGCTTCGGCAGCTTCATAATATCGATTTTTTCCAGAACCTTCAGGTTCTTTTTTATGGCGTCAAGCCTTTTCCTGTCCTCCGCCAGCTCTGCGGCGAGCTCCTTGTACTCCCGCTGAAGCATGGGGTTCTGCCCTACCGATATTCTGGTTATGACATTTGCCGCATTGCCGATTACCTGAGCCCTGATCTCCTCCCCGGCGGAAATGACCCCGCCGGTTATGATGCCTCTCTTCCCCTCAAGGACAATGCTGCCGCCGGCAATAAGGGTTGAGTGGAGGGCCACGTCGAGGATATGTATATCTTTCCCCGCCTCCAGTTCCGCGTTTTCCGCAAAGCTGGCGCTGATACTTCCTTTGGCAATTATCTTGCCGCCGCTCATTCCCTGAACGCCGCCGGTAATGTAAATATTATTCCCCTCTACGCTGCCGCCGGCCACCGCGCCGCCGATCTCCACATCACCGGTTGCCTTCACCGTAAAGCCCCATTCCACATAGCCGCTGACGTGAACGCTGCCGTTAAACTCGATATTTCCGGTAGAAACGTCTACGTTTCCCGACACCTCGAACCGGGGATCCACAGAAATCATGTTCCCGCTGTCCACGACCTGGCCATCGATTTCCGCCACCACATCATTTTCGTTTTGGATACTCGTATTCTTCCCCGAGGGAACCGGCCGCGGCTTGCCGGGCTTCGGATGAATTTCGTCCCCCAGGACATTTTTGCCGGCGGTTCCTGCCGTATGAGGAATCCGGCGAGCCAGAATATCGCCTTTTTTTACCAGAACGAAGAGCTGAAGGTTCTTAAAATCCACCCGGCCATTATCATTACTTACAGCTTTTCCCTTTTGAGAAAGGTCAAAATACCTCTCAATGCGGGCGTCCTGCCCCTTTACAGCGTCAGTGCCCTTTGCCGCTATGAAGTCAATCCCTTTGGGCAGGATCTGGCGGAGATGGTCCTCGTCAATGCCATACACGATACCGGCCCGGTGCATGGACTTGATCACTTCCCGGACAGGGGGGATCTGCCGGTCCTGCACAACATCCCACTTCAAAGCGGCGCTCATTCTATCCTTGGATATTTCAAAATGATATTCCGCCATGGGACGCCCATCGTCAACAGCACTGTTTCCATAGCGGCGCATACCCTCTGACTTTGAATCAGGATCACCGTCGAAATATTCCGACAGACGCGT
Organism: uncultured Selenomonadaceae bacterium; assembly: GCA_910579115.1. Taxonomy (GTDB): domain Bacteria; phylum Bacillota; class Negativicutes; order Selenomonadales; family Selenomonadaceae; genus RGIG250. The sequence continues at coordinate 9,694 of CAJTSO010000042.1, read as the reverse complement.
CCGCTGGCCACTGGCTTTCCGGATAACCTTAGTCAGAGCCACGATATCATACTTCACCGTCCGATACTTATCCAATATCTTCTGCATATTATCCATTTCAAAGAAGACCCCGCCGTCCTCCGTAGGATAAACAGTGAGAAAGACCCCGTCCCGGTCAAATTCTATCATGTAGCCCGCTTCCCGGTCGCCTTCGGTAAAGCCTTCATCTTTACCTTCGCAATGGTTATCAGTCTCCGAAACAGCGACATCCGCTACATTCTTTTCGTTTTCAACTGTACTTGCCATGCTGGGCCCCTTTTCCGGGAGAAAAATTTTCTCCACAATTCATCACATTGAATCAATATCCATGGATGCCAAAAATCCCCGCAGGCGGATTATCGCCTTTGAGTGGATCTGGCAGATCCTTGCCTCTGTCAGGTGAAGTATCATTCCAATTTCCTTTAGGGTCAGCTCCTCATAGTAATACAGGGAGATTACCAGCCGTTCCCTGTCGGACAGCTTATCTATTGCCTTTGCCAGGCACCGCTTCAGTTCCTTACGCTCCAGGCCCTCGGTTGGATCGCTGGCTGAACATTCTGTTTCCTGCCGCAAATAATCCTCAAGGGGGACAACGGTAGCGGAATTCATCTCCATCTCGATCCTGTGGAGCTCATCGATGGTAATTCCCAGCTCTTTCGCGGTCTCCTCATCGGTAGGTACCCGGCCAAGGGTTCCTTCCAGACGGGCCACCACCCGTTCGTATTCCTTTATTCTGGTTCTGAGGGAAATGGGGACCCAGTCCCGGGACCGCAGATAATCCAGCATGGAACCTCTGATTCTAGTCCCCGCGTATGTCTCAAACTTATTGCCCAGGCTTACATCGAAACGGTCTACCGCATCCAGCAGTCCGAAGAAGCCGCTGCTGATAAGGTCATCCTTTTCAATATGAGCCGGCAGACTTATGGCCAGGCGGCCGGCAATAACATTCACCATGGGGAGATAATACTCGATGAGCCGGTCCCTGACCTCCCGCTCCCTTGTCTGGCCATACTGTTCCCAGAGAAGGGCTATTTCTTTTTCGTCATAATCCGGTGCCAAAATAACCCCTCCTGTCCTGTTTACAATTATTTAATGTGGCAATTTAGGGGGGACAACCTGTAATCCATCTGATTGGCTACCCCCGGCGAAGCTGACCGAGAGGTGAAATAAACTGCTCGGTTTATCTTATGCCCCCGGCCAGTCTTTTGCCCTCTCCGGCTTGACTAACTCACTTAATAAGTCCAAGTGAAACGACGGACGAATTTAGTGAGTGTCATGCACGCGACCTTAGCGATTGCCAAGCGTAGCGACGGCAGAGCTTAGGGAGTCGCATCTGGCGATGCTCCACCTCTCCCAGAGGGAGAGGCCAGAAGAACTCCCCTGGCTCTCCCTTTGGTAGAGCTGGCAGTCAGTCAGGACTGACTGAGAGGGGGATAAGACAAGCTCTCCGTTTAGTCTGTCACCTCTCCAGCTTGACTAACTCACTTAATAAGTCCGAGTGAAACGACGGACGAATTTAGTGAGTGTCATGCAGACGACCTTGGCGATTGCCGAGTCGTAAGACGACGGCAGAGCTTAGGAAGTCGCACTTCGACCGCCTTTCCTCCAGGGAAGGCTCTTGAGTGAGGCCTTAGTGCGGTGCAGCCTCCTTCTCTGAAGAAGAGGTTCCATCTGATGCCTTTGGCAGATTTTCTGCCGTAAGGCCATTGAATTCCGTTGGCTGCTCCTCCGCAAAAAAAGGCACAAACCCCGCCGCTTTTGCTTCCCCGTTCTCATCGGCGGCCACATCTTTCAGCAGCTGGTCAACCTCATCGCCGGTCTCTCCGGATTCCGTCCCATCAGCCGGTTCTCCCTCGGTCTCCGACGCTTCAGCCTTCTCCGGCTGATCCTCCTCGGACTCCTTCGGCTCATCAAGCGTATAAAGATAATCGTCATCATAGGCTTCGCTGACCCAGACAGAGTGCATTTCCTCGTTCTTGGCCACAAACAGGGGGATACCTACCCGATCCAGCAGCTGCTCCAAAATGAATACGCTAACAGAACCGAATAAAAATCCTACAAATGCACGGTACATTACTGTCGCAGTCTTATACTCGGCGCCAAAGCCGGTCATCATTATTATGAGGGCCGCCACAATCCCCACCGCCAAGGCTGCCGCCAGCTTAAACGCCTGACTTTGGCGCACTCGCACCGTCCCGGGGATTGGGATCGGCACCTCCAAATTTACTTTTTTCCAGGAAAGTTTACGCATCGTCAAATTTTCCTTTCGCCCTTTTCAACGGTCTTGACAAAATAATCCCCGTTGTTCAGGTCGATAGATACAGTACGGCCGCAGGTACCACCGGTATCCTCTGCAACTATGGGGATTCCCAGTCTTTTTAGAATTTCCTTTGATACTTGAGCGTTCCTCTCGCCCACCCGCATGATGGACGTGGCGTTTTTGAAGGCAAACATCTGCGCCCCGCCGGCCAGCTTCGCCACCAGCCGCCGCTGGACGCCTCCGGCGGCAATCACCTTCTTGACGAGAAGGGGGATGCCCGTATCAGCGAATTTGGCCGGATTATCGCTCGCCCGAGACTGGGTGCTATCCGATAACATTATATGAAGAAGGCCGCCAACCTTTGATTGGGGATCGTACACCGATATGCCGATGCAGGAACCGAGGCCATAGCTTATGAGGGTTGACGGGGCTCTGCCGACCTTGTAGTCGGCCATTCCGACCTTTACCAAGTCAGGCATAATCATTCAACTCCCACAGCAGTTAATATAGTCTCTAAAGAGCCCGGATCCGGCACCAGGAAAAAGTGTCCGCCGATGCCGTCATCCTCGGACGCAAATTTCGTTTCGATAACGAGGGCATGATCCCCCATCTGGCCCAGCTGCACCAGGACCACATTCAGAATCGCCCCCGCCATATCCATCGCCAGGGCCGGAATCGAGGGCAGCAGCGCCAACTGGGTAAAGTTAAACAGCGCGTTGAGGTAAGCGCCGGAAAGAATATTGCCGATTTCCATGAGGGCCGACTCATCCATGAAGTCCAGCGTAACGGTTTCTCCCCGCTTCTTGCCCATCATGGTGTCTACCAGATAAAAAGCCGCATCCTTTGGCATCAGGAAGAGAATATTGCAGGGGGCCTTGCCGTAGGCTCTCAGAAACACTCCAACCACCAGAGCTTCCGGCCCGCCTACCAGCTCCGGAACCTCCTCCAGCGGGACGATCGAAACATTTGGTACATTCATGTTAATGCGTCGATTTATCAGCTGAGAAAGCGCGGTTGCCGAGTTGCCGGCTCCGATATTGCCAATCTCCCGGAGCGCGTCCAGCTGGTTGCCGGACAAATCCTTTAATTCTGTCGGCATTTGTTACACTCCTTTTCAATTACTTCAACTCATCAGTTACTCCCACGATGGCATCCAGGTCAAGCATGATGACAAGCCGGTCATTCCGCTTGCCAATGCCGCTGATAAAGCGGCCGATCTCATTGTTCACCGACTTCGCTACCTCGATTTCGCTCTGGTTAAAGACCAGAACCTCGGTGACCCCATCCACCACCATCCCCACAGAAACATCCTCTACCTTGACGATGACGATGCGGGTATCATCGGTATAGGGGGTATCCATGAGGCCAAGGCGCTTCTTCAGGTCAATTACCGGCAGAACGCTGCCCCGAAGGTTAATAACCCCCTTGATGAAGTCGGAAGCATAAGGAACCCGGGTAATATCCGTCAGATCCTTTATTTCCTGAACATTCAGGATGTTGAAGCTGTACTCTTCTTTTCTGAGCTTGAAGGCCACAACCTGCATTTCGCCCTCGGCCACGGCTGTTTTATCGATTTTTGCCACTTCTCACTCCGCCTCCCTTCTACATCAACGCGCTGACATCGAGGATGAGGGCTACACGTCCATCGCCGAGAACCGTAGCGCCGGGTATAACCTTGAGGCCCGCCAGCAGCTTACCCATGGTCTTAATGACGATTTCCTGCTGGCCGATGAGATTGTCTACCACAATACCGGCTTTACGGTCGCCAATGTGAACGACTACCACGAAGATATCTTCATTTTCCTCTCCCTCCGCCTTTGGCACCTGGAGTACATCGGCGCCGCGGATTATGGGGATGATCTGACCCCGGAGGACAATGACTTCCTTGTTCTTGACGGTCTTAATATCATCGGGGGAAATATTGATGGTGCTGTCGATGGAGCCAAGGGGAATAGCGTACATCTCGTCCTGAATCTTCACCAGCAAGGCCTGGATAATCGCCAGGGTCAGCGGCAGCTTGATCTTGAATACGCTGCCCTCGTCGATCTTTGTCTCCACATCTACGTGACCGCCCAAGGACTCGATCTTGCTGCGTACCACATCCATCCCTACGCCCCGGCCGGATACATCAGTGATCTGCTCGGCGGTAGAAAAGCCCGGCAGGAAAATGAGGCACACCGCGTCAGCGTCATTGAGAGCCTCCGCTTCCTCCGCGCTGATTATACCCTTCTCAATAGCCTTGCGGCGGATAATGTCGGCATCGATTCCCTTACCGTCATCGGTGACCATGATGACGACATTGTTGCCTTCGTGACGGGCAATAAGCCCTACCTCACCGGTGCGGGGCTTGCCCTTGGCTTCCCGGTCGTCCGGGTGCTCCACTCCGTGGTCAAGGGAGTTCCGGAGAAGGTGCATGATGGGATCGCCGATCTCATCAATGACGGTGCGATCCAGTTCCGTTTCTTCCCCTTCAATCGTAAGATTGATTTCCTTATTCAGCTCTTTTGCCAGATCCCGGATCATTCGGGGGAAGCGGTTGAATACCTGCCCTATCGGAACCATGCGGACCTTCATCACAACGGTCTGAAGGTCGGTAGTTACCCGGTCCATCTGTTCCAGGGTCTCCGTGAGCTCCGTCAGCCGGTGCATGATACCTATCTGTTCAAGGCGGACCTTATTGATTACCAGCTCCCCCACCAGGTTAAGGAGATTATCCAGCTTCTCAATATCCACCCGGACGGACTGGCCGCTCTTCAGCTTCTTTTCCGGAGCCTTGTTCGCGCCGCACGCAGGCTTTGCCGTTCCCTTGGGGGCCGGGGCGGATGCCTTTGCCGCCGGGACGGCCAGGGCTTCGGCGGGAGCCGTCTTTTTCTCCTGTATCTCCGTAACCGTACAGCTCTCTACCTCGGAAACCCCCATGACGATTTCCTCGATCTGCTTTGCCCCAATTTCAGTGATGAATACTAATTCAAAGGATGTTCCAAACTTCTCCTGCTCCAAATCCTCCGCGCTGGGAACGGATTTAACCACATCCCCCTGTTCATCAAGGGCGTTCATTACCATGTAGGATCGGGTGGCCTTCAGGATACATTTGCCGGAAAGAACTACCTTCAGCTCGTATGCCCGAAGGCCGGTATTCCTTGCCTGGGCGATGACATCCAGATCGGCTTCGTCCAGCTCAAGTCCTGTTTCATTTCCCGCCGGTTCCAGGGCAGGGGGATCAGCGCCATTTTCTACCGACTTGACAATAGCGGACAGGGAAGCTACTAAATCAGTTACATCAGCCACATCCTCCGGGCCGTCTTCACCGACACTCTCAATATTTTGTTCAAGAGCGTCAATACACTTGAACAGCCTGTCGACAATGTCGCTGGAAACCTTCAGCTGCTCCTTGCGGAGGAGGTCGAGCACATTTTCCATATCATGGGTAAGCTCAGCTATTTTATTATAACCCATGGTGGCTGACATGCCCTTGATCGTGTGGGCACTCCGGAAAATCTCATTGAGGACGGAAAGGTCATCCGAGTTATCCTCCAGGCTCAAAAGTCCATCATTTAAGGACTGTAAGTGCTCCCTTGATTCCTCCAGAAACATTTCCTTATACTGATTTGCTTCCATCAAAGATACCTCCTGCTATCGCCCCAATGCCTTTACAGCGGCCTCCGCTATATTCTGAACCGGCAGCACCTCATCGGCCAGCCCCCTGTCTACCACTGCCTTGGGCATACCATAGACCACGCAGGTCTCCTCCGATTCGGCAATTACATATCCGCCGGCTTTTTTGATTTTTTCCATGCCGTTAGTTCCATCCTGCCCCATGCCAGTCAGGATTATGGAAACAACCTGATTCCCGTACTTTGCCACGGAGTCAAACAGCATATCCGCCGCCGGTCTGAGGGTTCCCAGCGGCGGCTCCAGATTGAGGGATATCTCTCGTCCGCCGGGTCCTTCAGCCACCGTCATGTGATAGCCGCCGGGGGCCACGTAAACCATCCCGGCCTTCAAAGGCTCGTGATCCTCCGCCTCCTTGACGCCGATGGACGATATTTCGTTGAGCCGCCGGGCCAGGCTGGCAGTAAAACCTGCCGGCATATGCTGTACAATCAGCACCGGGCAAGGCAGATCCGCCGGCAGCCGGGGAACAAACTCCTGTAAGGCTTGAGGCCCGCCGGTACTGCACCCCAGGACGATGAGCCGTCCGGAAGCCGGCCGTCCGGCCATAGCCGCCTCCCTCACCACCTGCCTTACATTTGACCTGGTGAGAGGTGTCATCTTTCTGGTGGCCGTGAACTTCTGTTTTGGAAGCGGAGGGACCTTCACCATTCCCGGCGTTTTTTTTAATGGCGGCGGGAAAACTGCCAGCCCGCCCTTTGGCCGCTTGATTATTTTCACTGCCGCCGCAACCCGGCACTTTTCCAAAACCTCCTCCGCTACCGTATCCAGCTTGGAAATGGCGCCGTCAGGCTTACAGATAAAATCGACCGCCCCAAGTCCCAGAGCCCTTATGGTGGTGTCAGATCCCTCCCGGGTGAGGCTGCTTATCATTACCACCGGCAGGGGGAAATCCTTCATTATGACTTCCAGAGCGGCCAGCCCATCCATAACCGGCATATTTACATCCAGGGTCAGCAGATCCGGCTTCAGCCTTACGGCCTTTTCGACAGCTTCCTTCCCCGTCCTGGCCGTATCCAGCACCTGAAAATCCGGCTGGGCCTCAAAAAGCTCCGTTATCACCCGGCGCATGAAGGCTGAATCATCCGCCACTAATACCTTTATCATACTCCTGACCCCTTAATAGAGTTTTACTCCCTTGGCCAAATTCTGACATTGAATATCGAAGATGAATTTTATCAGCTTGTTTCTTATTGGGCGGGTAAGATTCAGCATCCGTACTCCTATTAGATAGTTGGCGGCATCGTCCTTTTCAATCGCCCTGCATTGGGCCACCACGCACATGAGACTCAGCGTCCCAATTTTCGGAAGGTTATTTATCTCTATTGACACCGAGGTGCCCTCTTTTACCCGCTTTGGCCAGGAGAAAGCTAAACCGCCGCCGCTGATATCCACCGTAGTGGTTTTGGTAAGTGGCCCCCAGGACCCCTCCTCATCCATCATCCTGATCTTGATGGGCATACTCACATGAACCCTCACGAATTCCCGGTTCTGACAGCGTTCTACTGTGTCCGGCATATCGAGTATCCACACGGGAATCGTATCCATCGCTTTATCCCTGTACGTGGTAAAGAATCTGTACTGGCAGCCCTTGGATATGGCGGAACCGTAAATATGATCGTTGCTCACGGGAATTACCGGCCGTTTCTTACTGTCAAGCGGCATCGCCACCACCAGCTTTTTACCCTGTATATCCTCTATCCTGCTCGATACGCCCTCTGTCATGTTATCCAGAAAAAACTCTATACGCTGACCAATCTGCAAAACCCTTTCTGCAGAAAAAATATCTGGCATATTTCATCTTCTCCCCTTATGAAATTCTATCTGAAATCCATCTTAACCATTCCAAAACCTTGCCAGGAACTCCCGCCAGCCCCGCTTCACCGCGGGGCTGGCTCCCGTCAACAGCCTGGCGGCGATGGCCCTGACGCACCGGCTGGCTATCGTCTCGCTGTCCGCCACCATGAACGGCGTCTGGCGGCGGACTGACTTTAACACGTTTCTGTCCTCGTATATGCAGCCGCTGTATTCCACATCGCTGCCCAAAAACCGCCGGGCCGTCTGCCGCAGCTTCTCAACTGCGTCGTTGGAATCGGTTTCATCATATACCCGGTTTACCACCAGCCGCAAAGTCCTGTCCTTCTCGAACCGGCTGTAGGCCTTTATGACCGCATAGGCATCGGTGATGGCCGTAGGCTCGGGAGTGGTCACCAGGATCACTTCATCGGCGGCCAGGATAAAATCAAGCACATTCTTCCCCAGACCAGCCCCCGTATCTATGAGGATTATATCCGCCCGGCTGTCGCAGACCGCCAGCTTCTCCCAGAGGACCCGTCTCTCCTCCGGAGTGAAATCGGCGATATGCTCCATGCCGGAGCCGCCGGAAATGTAGTCTACCCCGTGGGGCCCGTGGGTCAGTATGTCGTCAAAGGTAACCCCCGGCTCCAAAAGGTTCAGCAGCGTCTTTTTGCTGGAGGTTCCCAGCACCACGTCTACATTGGCCATACCCATATCGGCGTCGATTATGATGACCCGCTTGCCCTCCTCCTGAAGGGCCAGCGCCAGGTTCACCGTCAGATTTGTCTTCCCTACGCCGCCCTTGCCGCTGGTGACGGCGATTATTCTCGCCCCGCTGAACAGGGGATGAAACATATCCGCCTGACTGCCTCCATCCTCCGGGGCGGGCCCCATCGCAGACTGTTCCCCCGGTCCGCCCTGAAGCCCCATCCTCTGATACTCCGGATCCAGCGGCAGGGGCGGCGGCGCCGTCTGCGGCGAAACCATTGTGAGCTTTGGCGCACTCCCCAAAGAGTCCGGGGCGTATTCTCTTTTATCCCCTACCAGGGCTCTTAATCGGGATGCCTGATCCATCATGAGGTGTACTCTCTTTCAATTCATTTCAGCAACATCCTGGCCAGCATATCGGCTCCCGCCGCCTCGATATCGTCGGGAACACTCTGGCCGTTTGTAAAGTACGAAACCCGGGTGCGCCGGCTGCTGATCAGATTGACAACGGTACCGATAGACTCCGTTTCATCGGTCTTGGTAAAAAGCAGGCGGTCCGGCTTCACCGGGGCGAACCTGTCCATGACATCCACCGCGTCCCGCTCCTTTGTGGTGGCGCTGAGAACCAGGTGCTTCTCGATGGCGGAATCTACCGCCAGCAGGTCTACCAGCTCCTGAATCTGAAAATCATTGTGCTGGTTTCTCCCGGCCGTATCGATGAGGATCAACCCCTTGGACCGGAACTTGCGGATAGCGCTTTTCAGCTCTGTGGGCGAATAAACGATTTCCAGAGGCAGGCCGATGATATCACTGTAGGTTTTCAGCTGTTCCACTGCGGAAATCCTGTAGGTGTCCGCCGTAATGAGGGCTACTTCTGTCCCCCGTTCCAGCACGAATTTTGCGGCTATCTTGGCAAGGGTGGTGGTCTTACCCACGCCGGTAGTTCCTACCAGCGCCACGATCCGCGGCTTTCCCGCCTTGAGGGGT
>CAJTSO010000042.1:0-242 GCA_910579115.1 uncultured Selenomonadaceae bacterium | reverse complement strand
ATCAGCCCCGGATCCCTGAGCAGCTGCTTACAGTACTGGGTCACCGCCGCCAGCGCCTCCGGGGAATCCTTATCCAGAGAAAGGGCTCCCGCCGGCATACAGCGGATCATTTCCTCCAGCACCTGCTCGCTGATGTCCTGATCCAGCAATGCCTCCTTGAGGGTCACAACCCCCTCCACCGCGGGTTCTGCCTCCACCGCCTTCTTCAGCAATTCCCTCAGCTGGGCCACTTCGCTCTCCAG
>CAJTSO010000041.1 GCA_910579115.1 uncultured Selenomonadaceae bacterium | reverse complement strand
ATTCCTTTAATTGCCCTGCCGTGTCTGCTTTTTTCTTAGCCTTTCCTTTTCACCATATCGATGGAGTTCAGGTTCTGTCTTTTTGCTGCGAGCTTTCACTAAAATTTCCCAGTATTCGGCTTTGTGAAACCGGTAAGGAAACTATTAAAAGGTTTCTTGAAATGCGCGCCCAATTTATTTCAGAAGGGATATTTTCAGCTATACCCTTTAAGCAATCAATTTCAGACGTTTGTATAAATTGCCCCCAATACCAATTACGAAGGTGGAAAAACGATGAACTGATACGTATGGTTCATCTTTCAATGACGCCTGCTCCTTGTCAGAGCAAGTGCATATATTGCGAAGTAATTCACATGCCTGAAAAATTTAACGATCCCATTGTGCAGGAAAATTATAGGCGGGCCTTTGACGCATTGGATTACGCTGAGAAAAGCGGTCTGATCGCGCCGGACGCTCGATGGATGATTTCAAGCGGGGAAATTACCATTCATCCGTACAAGGATAAAATTTTAGATATTGTTAAAAATAAGGACGCTACATTTTTTACAAACGGGTTCTTATTTGACGAAAAAATAAAACATATTCTTTCTTCAAATCCCCGGTCTCATATAAATTTGTCCATCGACTCCGGCACGGCTGATACGTGGTTTAAGGTCAAAGGCGTCGATAATTTTGGTAAGGTTGTCGAGAATTTAAAACAATACGCCGGCGGCAATGTACGAACTGACGCAATTACATTAAAGTATATTATGCTTCCCGGTATAAATAATTTCCCCGGCGATTATGCGGGAATCGCGCGGATCATGAAAATGTTAAATGTGTCGGAGCTTATTATATCTCGCGAACGCCGATCCTACGAATTATCGAATGAGCAGCACGCGGAGTTGATCCGTTCGGTGGGCGAATTGGCGGGAGAATTGGTAAAAAATGGATTGAAATATACGCTGCATTCTTATTCGCCCGATGAAAAAAGACAAGTCGCGGCTATCGTAAGTAAGGCCGTTAGTTAAACGAAAGTGACATTTATGCTGCAAAATCAGAGATTTACCTGTTTACGCCCGTTGAGAGAAGAAGACGCTCCTTTGATGCTGGAATGGATGCGCGATAAAAATATCACGGAGCATCTTCGCGCAGATTTTGAAAACAAAACAGCGGATGATTGTCTTCGGTTTATACGAGACAGCGCGAAAGAGAAACGACATCTTCATCTTGCCGTTACGAATGAGGACGGCATATATATGGGAACGGTAAGCCTGAAAAATATTTCGCCGGAGAACCATACGGCAGAATTTGGGATTTGTATGCGCCGCTCTGCGATGGGAACGGGACTGGCAGGAGCGGCGATGAAAGAAATTCTTTCGCTTGGCTATGAGAAGCTCGGGCTGGACGCCGTTTTTTGGTGCGTATCTGTACATAATGAGAGAGCGAATCGCTTCTACCGCAAAAACGGCTATATAACCGTGTCGCAAGTCCCGGATCAAATTACCCAAAATTATGCTCAATATTTACAGGATGAACTGATTTGGTACTGCGCAAAGAAGCCCGCGGGCAAATAAACCCGCGGGCTTTAACGGTTTCGCTTTGTTGATTGTGCTGCGATCAGAGCTTTCATGTGTTTTTTTGCAATAAGGCTTTGTGTATTGAAAAAAGGTAGCTTGTAAAACGAAGTTGAACAACTAACCTATTTCCGCCAAACCATTTTATTTACAATTTCCACGTAGCTTTGGATTATCTTCACTACCTTCGCAGAAACGTTTTCGTCGGCGTAGTCGGAAACCGTCGCTCCTTTATCGCCGTCATTATGCAGCGCTACGGCCAGATCGACAGCCTGACAGATGCGCTTCCCTTCTATAGACCCGATGATGAATACTCCTTTATCCAAGGCCTCGGGGCGCTCGGTGCTGGTGCGGACCGACACGGCGGGAAACTTAAAATATCCCGCCTCCTCCGCCAGCGTTCCCGAATCGCTTACTACGCAATAGGCCGATCGCTGGAGCTGGTTGTAGTCAAAAAAGCCGAAGGGCGGCAGCGTCTTGACCAGAGGATGAAAAATAAAATTACGCGCCTCGATAAATTTCCGGCTGCGGGGATGAACGCTGTAAATAACCGGCATGTCATACTCCGCCGCTAAAAAGTTGATCGCCTCCATCAGCGAGAAAAAGTTCCTTTCATTGTCGATATTCTCTTCCCGATGGGCCGAAAGCAAAATATATTTATTCGCCGTCAGGCCAAGCTTAGCCAAAACATCGCTATTATTTATGCTTTCGATATTTTTGTGCAGTATCTCCGCCATCGGCGAGCCGACGACGTAGGTCCGCTCTCTGGCCACCCCCGATGCGTTCAGATAGCGCCTGGCGTGTTCGGTATAGCATAAATTCACGTCGCTGGTCACGTCGACGATGCGCCGGTTTACTTCCTCCGGCAAATTTTCATCAAAGCACCTATTGCCCGCTTCCATATGGAAGACGGGTATTTTTAAGCGTTTGGCGGAAATAGCCGACAGGCAGGAATTGGTATCTCCCAGCACCAATACCGCCTCCGGCTTTATCTGTTCCAAAATGTCATAGGATCTGGCGATTATATTTCCCAGGGACTGGCCTAAATTTCCCCCCGCTATCTCCAAAAAATAATCAGGCTCTCTGAGCTTCAGCTCATCGAAAAAAACTCTGTTAAGCGCATAATCGTAATTTTGTCCCGTATGGATCAGGGTATGGGAAAAATAACGATCGCACTTTTTTATGACCTCCGACAGCTTTATGATCTCCGGCCGCGTGCCGACGATAGTCGCAACCTTCAGCTTTTCCATCAGCTCGTCCTCCTATAAACAGTAATGCGGGTACAAGGCTCTATGCTCCTCTATCCAATCCCGCATTTGAACTATCATAGCCTCGTAGGACGGCGCCTGAAAATCAAAATCCCTCCGCGTATTCACGAGGGACTTATCGGCGTTTACCCCGTCCGTGGGAACTATTTGCAATTCATTATTACAAAAATACTTATTAAACAGACGCAGCAGCTCGTATTTGGTGATGCTCTCGTTATTCGTCAGATGATACAATCCGCTGAGGCCGTCCAGCGCCGCCTTTTCCATCGCCTGAGCCAAAGTCAGCGTCGTAACCCCCGACCAAATCGCCTTCGTATAGCCTTTCACGGTTCCCCTTTGCTTCATGAACCAATTAAATAAACCGATCCCCTTCTCGCTCATATCAGGACCGATGATTGAATTTCTGAAGGTCAGATTTTTCTCATCGTCTATTTCGCCAAGGGCTTTGCTCCTGTCGTAAAAGGATGTCCCATCAGGCAAAGCGCTTTCGGTATAATTGCCTTGCAGCCCCGAAAATACGCAGTCCGTACTCATGTGGATCAGCCGGGTTTTTGAGCCCTCTATCGACCTAGCCAGCCAATGGGGCAAAAAGCTATTCACATAAACGGCGTTTGCCTTATCCTGCTCTGCGAACTGATTCAGCGACCCGACGCAATTTATAATGACGTCGTAATCCCCCGCCCGCAGCAATTCCCGTAAAAGGACCAGATCCTTTACATCGCCCACGATGTTCTGCAAAAAAAAGCTTTTCCGCCGGGAAAAGGCGGTTACCTCGTGGCCCCGCTCCCATAAATATAAGCCGATAGTATGCCCCGCCATACCCGTCGCGCCCAAAACCAAAAATTTCATTTGAAATACCCCGTCACGCCAAACCAAGCTCCTCCCTGATAAACGGCAGCGTCAATAATTTTTCCTTCACTTCGCCAACGTTCAATCTGGCCGTATTATGGGACGTATACGCTTCTACCTTTTCCAGATCGGGCGCGCCCTTTACGAAATATTTATCATAATTCAGATCCCTCTTATCCACAGGCACTCGGAAATACCGGCCGTGGTCTTCACTCTTCATTTTTTCTTCCTTCGTTAAAAGCGTCTCATAAAGCTTCTCCCCATGGCGGGTCCCGATGATTTTTACCGGCTTACTGTAATCGAACAGCTCGGACACGGCCTCTGCCAAATCCTTGATGGTGCTTGCCGGAGCTTTCTGGATAAACAAATCCCCCGGCTCGGCGTTCTTGAAAGCGTACAGCACAAGATCCACCGCCTCGTCCAGGCTCATTAAAAAACGCGTCATATTGGGATCGGTAACGGTCAGCTGCTTACCGGCCCTGATCTGCTCGATGAACAGCGGTATAACCGAGCCTCTGGAAGCCATGACGTTGCCGTAGCGGGTACAGCAGATGACGGTTTTTTGCGGATCGGCGGTTCTGGATTTTGCGATAATGACCTTCTCCATCATCGCCTTGGATATGCCCATGGCGTTTATCGGATAAGCCGCCTTATCCGTCGAAAGGCAAACTACGCGCTTCACGCCGGCCTCGATAGCCGCCGTCAGCACGTTATTCGTCCCCTCTATATTGGTCTTCACCGCTTCCAAAGGGAAAAACTCGCAGGACGGCACCTGCTTTAGCGCCGCCGCATGAAAAATATAGTCGACGCCGCTCATGACCTCCCGGGTTCTCTGCAAATCGCGGACGTCGCCGATGTGAAACTTTATCTTATCGTTGTGATAAAGCTTTCGCATATCGTCCTGCTTCTTTTCGTCCCGGGAAAAAATGCGGATCTCGCCAATATCGGTATTTAGAAAACGGGTTAAAACGGCGTTGCCAAAGGAACCAGTGCCGCCCGTTATCAATAAGGTTTTATTCTTAAACATTGCTTTTGCCTCCGTTGAGTCGTGTTTTCCTCTTTCCTTAATTTCGCTTATTTCGCCAATAATCCAGAACATTAGCCACGCCCTCTCTAATGTCGCGCCGTGGCCGCCAATTTATGACCGAGCGCAACTTACTTGCGTCGCCAACAAAAAAAGGCGTGTCCGACGGGCGCAGCTTAGCGGCGTCTTTTTTTACGGCTATTTTCGTTTTAGCCAGCGACAGCAATATTTCCAGGATGGAGTCTATACTTCTTGCTTTGCCAGAGCATACGTTATATACTCCGCTGGGAACGTCGCTATTTACTAACCCTGCGTATGCTTCCACTGCATCGCCGACTTCCAGGAAGTCCCGTTCCGCCGTCAGGTCTCCCACGCTCATGATCGGCTTTTGTTCTCCTTTTTCTATCGCCGCTATTTGACTGGCGAAGTCGGAGACGACGAACCCCTTCGCTTGTCCCGCGCCAAAGTGATTAAAAGACCTTGTACAGATAACCTTCATCCCGTATTTTTCGCCCAGTTTTAGGGCGAGTTGTTCGGCACAGTATTTGCTGATTGCGTAGGGATTTTGCGGCTTACAGGGCATATCCTCCGTCAAGGGCAGTCCTTTTTGCGCCGTCAGGCCGTATTCGTCGCTGGAGCCAACGCTTAGAAGCTTCGCTTTGGGATTTATTTTCCGCAGCGCTTCCAGGACGTTTACCGTGCCATGCGCGTTTACGTCTACGGTAAGCGCTGACTTTTCCCAGGAGAACGGCACATTGCTTATCGCCGCTAAATGGATGACCGCGTCAGGTTTTACTTTCCCCATAACGGCGACCACCGCGTCGTAATCCCGTATATCCGCTTCGTAAGCGTGTATATGTTCGTTGTCGATAGTTTCCATACCTACAGCGTATATTTGATGACCGCGCTTTAATAATAGCGGCGTAAGGTGTTTGCCGACAAAACCGCCCGCGCCTGTTATTAGTATTTTCATTTTGCCCGCCGCATTTCGTTTTCTACCCGCTTTATATCCGCGTCTACCATCATATTTATTAACTCCTCCAAGCTTGTTTCGGCTTGCCAATCGAGTTTTTCTTTCGCTTTTGTCGGATCGCCCAAGAGCAGGTCTACTTCTGCCGGCCGGTAAAACTCAGGATCAATAACGATGTAGTTTTCATAATTTAGTCCTACCCGGTCAAAGGCGATTTTGCACATATCTCTTACGGTGGTCGTCCGTCCGGTCGCCACGACGTATACATCGGGCTTTTCCTGCTGCATCATCAAATACATGGCTTTTACATAATCACCCGCAAAGCCCCAGTCTCTTTTGGCGTCGATGTTTCCCAGCCGTAGTTCTTTTTGTACGCCCAGCTTTATCCGCGCCGCCGCGTCAGTCACTTTGCGGGTGACGAATTCTATTCCCCTAAGGGGCGATTCGTGGTTGAACAGTATGCCGCAGCAGCCGAAGATATCGAAGCTTTCGCGATAGTTTATGGTGATCCAGTGGGCATACAACTTAGCTACGCCGTAGGGACTGCGCGGGTGGAACGGAGTAGACTCTGACTGTATCGGATATTCGGGAATACCGCCAAACATTTCAGAGGTGGAGGCTTGATAAAATTTGATTTTCGGATTTACGATGCGAATAGCTTCCAGACAGTTTAACGCGCCTATACCAGTCGCTTGCGCCGTAAGCTGGGGCTGACGCCAGGATGTGCCGACAAAGCTCTGCGCTCCGAGGTTGTAAAATTCATCGGGCTGAGCTTCTTCCACGGCGCGGATAATAGAGGTAATGTCGGCGAGATCACCTTCGATGAGTTTTACTTTATCGAGGATTTCTAAATATTCCAGCCGCCAGGTAGTCGCCGTCGCGCGGCGGGCTAAAAGTCCGTACACTTCATAGCCTTTTCCCAGCAATAGCTTCGCCAGATACGCTCCGTCTTGTCCCGTTATCCCCGTTATTATCGCTTTCTTCATTCTGCCGCTCCTCTCATAGATTTCTAAAAGTCTTTATTTCAAGAGCTGTTTGAGCTTGCGAAGCGGCTCCGTAATGCGCCAGCTGGTAGAATTAGCGTATCCGTTTGCTCTAGCTTCAGCTTCATTGGCTCTGGCTTCGTATTCGCAGGCTTGCGCCTGGTATTTGCTGGCTTTAGTTTCAACTTCTTTGGCTCGGGCTTTGTACTCGCTGGCTTTAGCCTTGGCTTCATTTGCTTGGGCTTCGTATTCATTGGCTCTAGCTTCGGCTGTACTGATAGCTATCGCCATATCGCTTATTTGCTTTAGCAGCAGCTCGTCGTCCGCAAAATTAAATTGAACGGTTGGATAAGATTCAGGATCGGCCGCGTTTTTATGGCAGCGTTGCGATTGTTTATCTAATCGGATCATGGGGCGAACTCGCTCGCCTTGAACTGGGACTACTCCCCTTGTTCTACTTAACGCTTGAAGCAGTTCGCATAGTTCGTCATAACGCCGCTTAACTACCAAATAGGAAATCAATCTGAGAGGAAGCGCTCCCTCTTCGTCGGCAATATAGTTTTCGATCAGATCCAACCCGGCTCCAACTCGGAGAAACTCTATGTCATCGCATAAGGAGGAAAAATACGTCGTAAATTTGTCTTGAAAACGATCTATATTTGCGGCGGCATTCACGGCGGCATAGAAAAAATCCTTATATTGTTTTACGATAAACCGCTTTAATTCCTCATTGTCCGGTTGGGCGAGCTTTATCATTCTATCCGCCGCATAAGCGAACAAAAAAAATCCGTCCGGATAATGCCAATTCATTCCCTGTACTCTCTCGGTGGGATCAAATTTGTAATAAACATAAATGGGCGCAAAAATATCGCGAATCGTTTTAGCGTATCTTAAATAGTCGCACATAAATATAGTGTCGTTGCCCACGACAAAACGTTCGTCAAAGGAAATGTTATTTTCCGCAATGATCGCGCGTTTGAACAGCTTGGCGTTTACCGTTGAATTTATATAACCTGTACCGTAAACGCAGTTTTCAGTCAAACAAGCCTGCGCTATTTCGCGCGGAGTATAATCGCGCGTATGTCCGGTGGCAAAGCGTTCAATATCTCCGGTTCGCTCAAGATAGCCTCCGATCGCCAGGTCGGCGTTATTTTTAGCGATACCGTCCACCAGTGACCGAACCGCGTTAGGGAGGTATTCGTCGTCGGAGTCGATAAACATGACGTATTCTCCGCTTGCGGCGGCCAGCGCCGCGTTGCGGGCGGAAGCCTCGCCGCCGTTCGGCTTATGCTTTACGATTACTCTTGAATCCAGTTTAGCGTATTCGTCGCAAATCAGCCCGCTCTGATCGGTGGAGCCATCGTCAGCCAGCACTATTTCCAGATTGCGGTAAGATTGATTTAATAAACTTTTAATGCAGCGGGTCAAATACTTTTGGGTATTGTAGATGGGAACGCAAATTGATACGAGAGCTTTTTCGTTATTATTGGGCTGTAAATTATGCGATGATATTTCCTTGGCCGCCGGCGGAATTTGTATAGCTACGGCCGTTTTTTTCGCTTCGGGGCCTAATCCCCGGCAATGTTTGCAAAGCTCTACATAGCCTTTGCGAGTATAGCCCTGGCGAAATTCCAGGATTTCCATTTTGGGCGTTTCGGCGATGTCGATGCAATCGTCCGGGTCTGGCGTTCCTATACCCGCGCGATTTGCGTACTCTTCGTAACAGCAGGCGTATATTTTCCCTCCCGCAATTTCGTGCAGGTATGATTGACACGCATCTTTATGACGTTCTAGCTCTTCTTCGGACAATTTGTTATAATTCGCGTTTTCTATATCTAAATCAAACCAAAAGTCTACTTTATTGATGTTACAGCTAACTCCCATGGCAGTACACGCGTTTTCAATCTCTTTAATTTTAGCGGTTGGAACGCTGTTAGAATAATCGTCGACTAAAAAAGCGCCGTCCATAGACTTTGCCGCCGCAAGCAGGTCTTCGCTAGGCACGATCGTCCCGTTAGTGATAACGAAAAATTCAAAGATGCGGTCGCCGTAAGTTTCTTTTAGGTAGCGGATAAAGCGAGGAAGCTCTTTTACGAGTTGAGGTTCCCCGCCGGTAAAGTGCAGCGAGTACAAGTAATCAAATTTAGAAAACACTATGTCGATATGCGCCTTGAATTCTTCAAACGTCACGTCCCGACGGCTGATTATATATTCGTTAGAATTAAGACAGTGCTTGCAGTTGAGATTGCATTTCGAGGTCGTGACAAAATTTGTCCAATGAGAAAGAAGTTCCCCTTTTTTATACATCAACCAAACGCAGACGAAATTTTGGATAAAGTTATCCCGCCTATTATGAGATATAGCTAAGTAAAAAATATTAGTTGCATTTAGCGCTTCTAACATAGCCCGTTCTGTAGTCTGGGAAATTTGAGGCAACGCAATTGCGCATTCTTCAGGGGCGGCGCGAAATGCGTCGCATACTTCTGTTTGGAAGGGAACGATCCGTTTGCCGCAAAAGGTTTGGGCACCGCCTTGATTTATAACGGTGATATCCAATACGAATGAAATATTAAATTCGTCGGCTATTTTTAGCCATTGGAGAACCTTGTAGGTTTTCTCAGCCTTTTCATCTACGCCGTAGATATATAAATTTTTTACTTTGAGTAATTGTTCGCCCAAACGGTCTAGCTGATGTCCGGGATTTGTCCATTTCATGTACGGGTCACATCCTTTTATTATGTATCGTGCGAATTATTTACCGTACGGCGTTCAAACGAATTAAATCGAGTCTGTCCCTCATTATTTTCCCTACGGCGTCTTGAGTATAGAGTTTGTCGGTAGTATATTGCCCGTTTATAATTAAACTTTTTCTCCAGTCCTCATCTTCGACTAAACGGCGCATACGCATAGCCGCGCAATCGGTATCCGCCTCAGCCCACATAATGCCGTCGTCCGGCGCTGAGCCTACATATCGACCGCCAACTGGAACCCGCTTATAGTCTACTAATGCGGCGTTCATATGCGTCATATATTCCATATTTCCCGACCAAGCCGTAGCGATTACAGGTACGCCCAAGGACATAGCTTCCAGCGGAAGAAGTCCAAATCCCTCGGAACGATGCAGCGACACAACTGCGTCCGACGCTTTAATTAAAGTGCGCATTTCCTTATCGGTCAAAAATTTATCGATGTAGTAAATATTTTTATAGGGAGATAAAAGCTGCTGAAGCTTACATAAATGCTCTTTGTTGCGCTCGGAGGCAATCAACTTCAGTATAAGTCCGACCTGCTCGTCTTCAGGAGAGAACGCTTTCATAAAGGCTTCTACGACCGCTTGAGGATTTTTACGTGATATAAAACTATCGCAATCGTAAGCAAACATAAATAAAAACGGCTTTTCGTCGATACCAAAATAGTTTCTGCTGTTGGCGAACACTGTTCTATCGTGAGCAGCGTATAAGGGAACCGTTAGCGATGGAATCACGATTTTCTTTTCAAGCGCGGCTGTGCAAAAGCCGGAAGCGCTCCATATTTCTTGAAATATATTAAGCCCCGAGCAGTATTCGTCCGGTAACTCTGGCAATTCCCAGAGCCAATAGCCGACGTTGTAATGTCGGCTTAAATCAATGGCGAACAGCTTCATTCGCTCGGAGATCTGAGACGCTGCGTGACAAGCGATAAGATTTATTTTGTACAGCCGTTCGCCCGTATCAGCGTTAAACTTTTCGGGACAATTAAGATCTATAATCCGGTGCGGAATATTTCCAGCCTCTAACGCGTCGATAAGAAGGCGCGCCACCGACCCTGCGCTGTTATTTGCGTAATATACGAAAAGATTTACTCCGAATGGCAAGTCGTAACCGTTATATTTAGATTCTCTCATTTTTGAAATTTGGTCACATGAAAAATAACGGTTATAATACGCTCGACGAAGGAGACCATAACAACTAGCGGGCAGTATTGCTTTGGCTATCCGTTTCAGGAACGGCGCAGGCGTTGATAAAATGCTCATATCGCGTCTCTCTATACCTATTACCGGCAATCAGCGCCGCAAAAACCGTTTCGCCGTCAATTTAATCTTTTCTTTAATTCCGCCAGGCGTTTGGGTAAAGCTTCTTCTGCCGAATCGAGTTGAAATTTTCCGATCTTCCGCTATAACTTCAACATAATCGAGCGCGATCGAATAATCAGCATAGTAAAAAAAGTATTCCATATCGTTATAAAACTCTTCCAACGTAGGAGCTATTCTTAAAATATCCTCATCGGAAAGATGCTCTAAAATATCAATGTATAGGAGACTGTATTCAATATTGCCGCGGGCGTGAGAACGTTTTCCTTGCCGGTTGGACGAGTCTCTGGCTGTAACCAACGGTTCGTTAATATATTTATGGGGAAATTTTGCAAAGGCTCGATAATAAAATTCAAAATCATGGGCGACTCGTTCGTTTACGTCAAATAAGCCTACCGTTTCAAAAACCTTTTTGGAAATCAGATGCGTACAGCCATGAGTTTTATTGTAAACGACGGGATATAACCAAAAGGAATTCCTGGATGGATAAGCGTCTCTATGTTCTTGATAAAGGGCCGAGCTAAAGGTTCTCGTATGATCGGTCATGCCGTCTACGTCTGAAATTATTATGGTGTTTTTATCTGTTAATTTAGCCAGTTCTTCCACGTTGCGTTCAATTTTATTGGGGTAGTATAAATCGTCGTGGCTCAACCACGAAAAATATTCGCCGCGCATATTTTTTATGCCGAGATTGAGCGCCGTGGAGGTTCCGCCGTTTTCTTTACGGAAATACCGGATTTTATCGCCGTAAGATAAAGCGATGCTTTCAGTATCATCGGTAGAGCCGTCGTTTACTACGATAATTTCTAAATTCTTATATGTTTGCGCCAGCGCGCTGTCCAAAGCTTCTCGTAAATAGTTAGACCCGTTGTATACCGGAACGATAATGCTGACTAACGGATTAAACTGTGACATATATGTTCGTCTCCTTCTCATCATAAATCTTGTCATATTTGGATTGGTAATAGAATGTCCTTTGCGGATTTGCTGGATAAATAACGGTATAACTGAACCGCGCAAACACATTACGTTGCCGCAGCGAGTAATCGCAATTGTCGTAGCTGTTTTATTTCGGCTTACAGCAACCGCGATTTTTCCATTTGTTATATTTCATACAAATCTTTAATGTCGCGCTCAAGCAAGAAAAACCGCCGTCTTGCGCCGGGTTTTACCCCGGTTAAAAATAAAGCGTTTTCTTAAATGATTTGCATATCAAAATCCATTTTCATTAGCCCCAAATAGAGCTTTTCCGTTGAACTTGTAACCTTTAACGAAAACAGATAGACGTACTCCAGCAGTACCACATAATTTTCCCGTTCGCCGAGAGCCAGCTCGGGCGAGAACCAATAGTCGCCCGAAGCGAGGTTGGGGATATTTATCGAATACCTTAACGCTATACTTTCGCTTTTCGTATAACTGGTGTTACGAAAGCCGGGTGTAGTATCGGAATGAAAATCGGTAATTACTATTCCGCCGCCGTTTTCCATCCGCAATCCAAATAAAAAAGTATCTTTACAATTACTTATATATTGGAATTCTTTGAGTTTCTCCGGATCGATCGTGTAATATATCTCTATTTCTATTTTAGAATTTGAATAAACAACGTTTCCGTTTTCGGCGCCTTTTATGATGATTTTATCTATCTGGGCGCCGCCTTTGCCGAAGGATTTACTTATATCGGGGTATATTACGGAGTTGGTTCCTTCGTTTGATTTTTCAGGCGGCTTCGGGTTTTCACTTAATGGTTTTTCCACTAAAGGTTTTTCTACTTCATCTCCATATAACAGCCGGTAATATTCCAGTCCAATTGAGACAGGATCGCCTTCCTTCAAAAATTTTCCTTTATCCAATAAAACGGCTTTATCAGTAAAGCTTTTTAACATTTCTATACTGTGGCTTACAAGCAGGATAGTAACTCCCTGTTCTTTAAGCTCTTTTATCTTCGCCAGGCATTTCAGCTGAAATCTCGCGTCGCCGACGGCCAGGGCTTCGTCTACTATCAAGATGTCGGGCTTTACGTTTATGGCGACGGAAAAGGCCAGCCTGACGTACATTCCGCTGCTATAGGTCTTTACGGGCTGATAGGCGAAGTCGCCTATATCGGCGAAGGCCAAAATGTCGTCCAGGCGGGCGTCGGTTTCTTCTTTGCTCAGCCCCATGATTGTCCCGTTCAGGTAAATATTTTCTATGCCCGTATATTCGGGGTTAAAGCCCGCGCCCAGCTCCAGGAGCGACGAAATGCGGCCGTTTATCTCGACTGAGCCGGCGCTGGGCGAAAGCACGCCGGTGATTATCTTCAGGAGCGTTGATTTGCCAGCGCCGTTTTTGCCGATGACGCCTACCGTTTCGCCCTTTTTTATCGTCAGGCTTATATCATTCAGCGCGTAGAAGTCTTTATGATAGCTTTTATGGCGCGGCGACAGGGTTTCCTTTAAGCGGTCTATCGGCCTGTCGTACAGCTTATATATTTTTGACAAGGAGTTTATCCTGATAGCTATTTCTTCCATAGTCGACCTCTTGTAGTACGTCTTATAGCACGTCGGCGAAATGGGGCCGCAATTTTCTGAACAAATTTATACCAATATACCCGATGGCTAAGGTGATAAGCCAAAATATGATTGCTTCCCGGGGATTTTGCCAAAAGTATTTTCCGTAAATAAGGGAGTCCCTGTATCCGCCGACGATGTAATGGTAAGGATTCAGTTTAAATATCCATTGGTAGCGTTCCGGGATCAGGGTTATGTTCCAGAATATCGGGGTGGCCCAAAATAAAAATTGGGTGATAATGCCGATCATCTGGCCGAAGTCCCGGGAGAATACCACCAGCGAAGCGGTGATGTACGACAGCGCCACATTGAAGCAGACGGCGGCGAACAGGTAATAGGCGACCTGAAGATATACAGGCGAAGGGTATCGGCCGTATACGGCGAACATCCCAATGAGCAGCCCGATAAAAAACAGGTGGATAAATATAAGGGACGTTATCTTCACTATGGGCAGCAGCGATATGTTAAAGACCACCTTTTTCACGAGGAAGGATTTTTCCACGATGCAGCCGCTCATGCTGATCAGCGCGTCCGAGAGAAAGAACCAGGGGATCATGCCGGCTGAGAGCCAGAGGATAAAGGGCGCGTCGTCGATGGGCACGGCGCGGAAGCCGAAGCTGAAAACGAACCACATGACGCAGATCGTAAACAGGGGCTGGAGTATGGACCAGGCCAGGCCCAATACCGAGCCGGAGTAGCGCTCCTTTAAGTCGTTTTTAGCCAAATTAAAAAGGGTTCGCCGGGAGCGGTAGATATTTTTTACAAAGCTTACTATTGATGGCATCAAGGGTTACCTGGCTTTCGTCATTTTTATCAGTTGGGGAAAATAATCTGCGCAAAGGCCGAGGGAAAAATAGATGAGCTTCAAAAGTTTCAGCTGTTCTTTTTGGATTAAACAGGTCAGGATTTTATACGGCGGATGGGTAGCTTCGCCGTCCTTTAAGACCGATTGAAAAACGGTCTTAAAGCGGCGGAATTCCCGCAGCTTTGCCTCTCGGGACAAAAGCGGATCAAGCGCCAGGATTTGCGCTATTTTTAAGAACCGGCCGACAAAGTAGTTGTTCAGTCTTATATTCAGCTTGTCGGAAAAGACTCCGCCCGTATTCCTGTAATAATTTTGAAAAAGTCTTTTCATTCTTACTTCACAGTGGACGGCGCTGCTGTCGTAGCGGTATTGCCAATTTAAGGTTATCTGCTTTCTAAAGGCGGGGTCGTATTGAACGTAGTGAACGAGGGGCTTTCCCAGCGTGGCGGCGCTGTTGAGCTTACCCAGCAGCCGGACGTTAAAATCGCTGTCCACCACCAGCGTGTAGGCGCGGTCCTCGTCAAAACGCTGGTTTTTTATTATTTCCGCCCGGTAGAGCTTATTGCAGGGGGATTGCAGGATGAGCGCCGTATACAAATCGAAGGCTTTTCGGGCCAGCTCGGTTTTGTTAGGCATAAAATCGGGTTTATACCGCAGATAGCCGATCCGTTTATATCGTCCGGCAGCGTAGCGATCCAGGTAATAATCGCACATGGCGACGTCGCAGTCGTATTGCTTTATGGAGTCAAGCATGACCGCCAGAAAGTCCTCGTCCAGGTAGTTGTCGCCGTCGATGATATGGATGTAGCTTCCTTTGGCTACGCTTAGCCCTGTATTGTAGGCCGCGCCCACGCCGCCGTTTTGGCGGTTTATGGTAATAATGCGTTTATCCTTAGCCGCGTAAGCGGCTATTTTTTGCGGGCTGGCGTCGGTGGAGCCGTCGTTTACGACGATGATTTCGATATTTTTATAGGTTTGGGCGAGGACGCTTTCGATACATTTACCGATGACCGCCGATAGATTGAAGCAGGGGATTATGACGCTGATCAGGGGCTGATCCTTTAGACTCATTCTTTTGGCTCAATTCTAAATATCTTTGTTCAAGGGCTTTCCCTTGAACCCGTATATCGTATTTATCGCTGTAGACAGTGGAATCGATGCGCTTGTTTCGCATGGCTGATATTTTTTCTGCCCAGGCGTCCGCGCCCCTTTCCAGGGGGAGATATTCCAATAGATCGCTGATTTTGGCCTCCGGCGGAACTCTGTCCTGACTGGCCAGGACGGGAACCCCCGCGTACTGCGCTTCTACCGCCACCAGGCCGAAGCCCTCGAAGAGGGACGGCAGAAGAAAAATATCGAAGGCTCCGTAATATTTATAAACGTCTCTGCACGGCGCAAGCAGTCGCACATTCTCCGCAAGACCTCTTGTATTTATCTCGCTTAATAGGTTGTCCCTCAGTTCTCCCTCGCCGATAAGGCACAATAATACGTTTGGTATGGTGCGGCGCAGCTTGTCTACGATTGCCAGGAGAAATTTGTGGTTTTTTACCGGAGCCAGCCGCCCGATATGACCGATGATATACCTGCCGTCGGCGTTTAACTCCCGCCGTATTTCGGCGCCGTATTTTTTCGCCCCTTGAAATTTTGGCGCGTCGATTGCGTCGTTTATAACCGCAAAAGGCCGCCTGCTAAAGAGAAATTCTCCGGAGGCCAATGAACCGGCCCAACGGACGTCGGCCATTTTGTCGGCGGCCTTTAGCAAAAGAAAGTCTCTCGCGGCGTTAAATCGTTTATCCGCGGCAGCCGGCTGATGGCTGTGCAGGATTTTAACGGCGGTTTTTGGCGCGTAAAAGAAATGAAACGCCGCTCCGTTTGCTATATGACAGTGAACAATATCGTAATCGGAATTTTGGCGGTAAAAGGAGTCAAGCGTCTGAAATACCGAAGGGAGATTGCGCACGGTAAACGGCGGCGTCTGGTAGACCGCCGCACCCAGCGCTTCTGCTTCCGCTTTGAAGTTGTCGCCGTGCAGGTTTAGCTTATGTATTAAAAAATCAAATTGAACCTTCGACCGGTCGATTGCCCGATAATAGTTCATGACGAAATTTTCTATGCCGCCGCATACGTTGAGGGTGGTCAATACCTGCAATACCTTTACCATGAATCCTCGAATCTTTGGCCGCGCAGAAGCGCCAGTCAGGCATTCATCAGCCTTTCAAACTTTTCCCGGCTGAAGCAATAGCCGTACTTCCTGAATAAGTAGCACAGGCCTTTTATATGCTCGTAGTTGTGTCTGCTAAACAGCTTTTTCTTTGATAATCGCTGCCACGCGTGGACGATGGCCGCCCTCGGCTCTAGCAGCGCTCTGTATCCCTTGCTCCAGGCCCGCAGGCAATATTCCACGTCCTCGGGGGCGTAAAATATTTCTTCATCCAGATAGCCAAGGTCCCGTACCACACCCATAGGAAGCAGCCAGCACGCCGACATGAGGTAGCCGACCCTTGTGGCTCTGTCGGGGGATATGGCTATTTTTTCCAGCCGCTCTCCCCTTTCTTGCAGGAATCTTACCGGCATACCCTTTAAGAGCTTGACCGTCAGCGTGGGAAGGTTGCGGCCGGATTGCTGGATGGAGCCGTCCAGGCTTTGCAGGACGGGGCCGACGATGCCGTTTCGCTGGTCCTGCCGGAGCGTGGCGATCATTTGAAGAAAGGCGGCTTCGTTTACGATGGTATCCGAATCCAGTATGCACAGGTATTCAGCTTTGTCCCGAACGAGGCGGATACCTTTATTGCGGCTGACCGTCGTTCCGTAGTTGCCGTCCAGTAAAACCACCTGCATACATAGAGATGGAACGCTGCTGTAGCTTTGTAAAATGCGGTGGGTATCATCGGTGGAGCCGTTGTCGACGACGCAGATACATACGCGCAATTTGCGAAAGCTTTGTAATGACTTTAAGCAATCGTCTATGTATTTTTCGGAGTTCCACGTCAGGATAACAAAGGCTATGTCGTATATCCTGCCGGTATCGCCGCCGGGACAGGGCTTGGTCATTTGCGCTTCTCCTTTGTTATCCGATAGTCCTTTAGAGCTTTGTAGTCGTATAAAAGCGCTCGCACGGCAAACGCTCGGTAGGATTCCGGGGATACGCAGCTGCGGAGTATAAAAGCACTCGCGCGGCTAAACGCCTTTTGAGCGGTAAGCCTGCCCGCACCAGGCGGCGCTGGTTTTACGCTTGCTCCCTGGCTGCGGTATTTCCCACGCTAACCTTTTCCTTTTGGCGTGGCTTAAATCTCAAAACAGCTTCCCAAGCGCGGGTTATCTTTAGTATAAACGTGCGCTTTTTCTCGCCGCTTTTTTCGTTTTTTTCACCATTTTTTCGCGCTTTTCAGCTTGATTTTCGGCTTGATTTACTGCTTCATTTCCACCAAAAGTAAAAAGCCCGCAATCCCGCAACGCCATTGAGTCAGAGGATGCTTTTTCGTAAATGGTCTTCTTTTACGAAAAATAACTATAAAAATTTAATATGTTTTCTGATGTTTCAATTTATTGTCACATATATTTTGGAGCTTTTATTTTCAATCCAGCGTTCAGTTTTATTGTGCAAACCGCCTTCATCTTTTTTATACGAAAACTTTCTCGCGAAGCGCGGTACAGAGAAACATCAAACAACTATTTGACACGGAGCGGCTGGAGCGCGTCGGCTCCAAAAAACGGCGGATGGCTCGTCAAAGACTAATCATCCGCGCAAAAATACATTTGAAGCTCGCCGCAAAAGATGAAAATCAAAATCATATAAACTGGCTTTTGCGCACATAAAAAGGACGCTTCGTAAAAGAAACGTCCTCAACCTGTAGACAAACAACATAAATCATCCTATCCGTGGTATAACAGCCGCAGACAGGGGTGATTTGCACTGTATCGAAAAAAAGACAGGACCATCCAACAGCGGCTCCGGTTTATCACACTGGAAGACTTCGTCCCGCAAGATCATATCTTGTGGGATATAGACCGTGCCATCTACTTCAGCTTCATATAAGAGGAAGTAGATGGACTCTACTCCCCATTAGAAATGGGATGGCTCATTGCCCCCTTCATTTTTCTGTGCGGGAAATAGGAAAAGCCACTGCTTTCTATGGATGAAGCAGTGGCCTTTGTCTACAGTCTGACAGGAGCCTGCAAAGCAGATTCCTGTTATATGATATAAAAATTTTCTTATCTCACTTTTGTTAAAGCATCGCCTGTTTCCTGAATAATTCTTCGGAAAGACCGGCTCGCTTTGCTGCATCCTTGATCGTCAATATTCCATCCCGAACCAGTTCCTTGAGCATTTCAATCT
>CAJTSO010000040.1 GCA_910579115.1 uncultured Selenomonadaceae bacterium | reverse complement strand
CTTCTGCCAGCGCTCCCTGCGGGCTGCCGCCTTCCGGGCCTCCAGCTTCACCACCGTATTTTCCGAGGAAAGAGGAACGAGGCGGTTTACCCCGAGCTCTACAGCCTTCTGAACGACCAGCTCAAATTTTTCGCCCTTGATCAGGCACGCGGCCAAAATCAGAAAAATTGGTGATTCCGTGGCCACCGAGCCGTCGGCATACTCCACCAGCCGCAGGTCAACCTCGTCTTCCCGAAAGGCGGCAGCCTCCATGATGGCCACCGTACCGTAATCGTCCACCACGGTATATCTATCCCCTACCTTGCCCCGCAACGCATACCCCACATGGCGGGCATCTGTCCCGGTCAGGGTCAGGGTAGCGGAAATTCTTTCTTTTGTGTAAAGTCTGCGCATAGTTCTTACCTGATAATCAAAATTTAATTCACAACATTGTTATGATACCACAATTTTCCATAAAAAGGAGGCTGTGAAAAAATGATCGCTCACTCGTCACAGCCTCTCATCTATCCGATTCCTTTATGTCAGCTTCCTTCTCCGTTACCCGCTAAATCAGCTTTTTCCCTCAGAACCACGATATCTTCATCGTCCGTTTCCTTAAAGCAGACAGATACAATCTCCCGCCGGGAGGTAGGAACATTCTTGCCTACAAAGTCCGCCCGGATCGGCAGCTCACGATGGCCGCGGTCAATCAGCACAGCCAGCTGTATCCGCTGAGGGCGGCCCATGTCAGCCAGCTCATTCAGCGCGGCTCTAATGGTGCGGCCGGTAAACAGCACATCATCGCAAAGCACCACTATTTTACCGGTGATGTCTACCGGAAGGTGAGTAGGATGAACTACCGGCTGATAGGAAAGGCTGGTAAGGTCGTCACGATATAACGTTATATCAAGCATGCCTACCGGCGGGCGGGTTCCCTCGATTTGCTGAATCGCACCGGCGATCCGCTCAGACATGGGCACTCCCCGGGAACGAATCCCCACCAGAATTATATCCTCTACTCCATGATTTTTTTCGACTATTTCATGAGCAATGCGGACGAGCGCGCGGCGAATGGCATCCTCATCCATCAGCATATTTTTTACATTCATTTCCTGCATATACATACCCTCGCTTACAATGCTATTGTTCAAGAAAACGCCATAGGCATTTCCCTCTTTTCATTCACCGACGGTGGAAATATTAGCTCCATCCTGTTTAATAATTGGCCGCCCGCCACTTACAACCTTAAAGCGTAGGACATCTTCAGCCGCTATTATTTCTCTTCCGCTCTGTCTCTGATAGCGGCAACCAGACTTTCCATATCCTTTGGCAGAGGCGCTGAAAAGGTCATTTCTTCTCCGGTGACAGGATGAACAAAAGTCATCTGCCAGGAGTGAAGAGCCTGGCCCTCAACAATTCCGTCAAAGGGTGTCTTCCGACGGCTGCCGTACTTAGGATCGCCAAAGACCGGATAACCAATGTGGGCCAGGTGGACGCGGATCTGATGAGTCCTTCCTGTTTCCAGCCGGCACTCCACCAAGGTGTAATCACCGATTCGCTCGATTACCCGGAAATGCGTCACTGCCGGCTTCCCATCTGCCCGGACAGCCATCTTCTGCCTGTCCTTCTCACTCCGGCCGATGGCCCCCTTGATCACGCCAGCCTCCTCATTTATACTGCCGCAGACGACGGCAATGTAAATTCTCTTTGCCGACTTTTCTCCGATCTGCTTTGACAGGGCGGCGTGGGCAAAATCATTCTTGGCAGCCACCATTACCCCGGAAGTATCCTTATCCAAACGATGGACGATACCGGGCCGCTCTACTCCGCCTATGCCGGACAGATCGCTGCAATGATAGAGGAGAGCATTTACCAGCGTCCCCGAATATATCCCCGGCGACGGGTGAACCGCCATGCCTCTTGCCTTGTTAATGACGATAATCTCCCCATCCTCGTAAAGGATGTCCAGGGGAATATCCTCAGGCAGGACTTCTGAACTGACCGCAGCCGGTATTTCCAGTCTTATCTCCTCGCCAACCCTCAGCCGATAATTTGCCTTCTTTACAGCCCCGTCAACCGTCAGGC
Source organism: uncultured Selenomonadaceae bacterium (assembly GCA_910579115.1). GTDB lineage: Bacteria > Bacillota > Negativicutes > Selenomonadales > Selenomonadaceae > RGIG250. Next base: position 16,406 of record CAJTSO010000040.1, on the reverse strand, counting down.
ATCCTTCATCCAACAGCTTCTGAACCCTCGCTCTTGAAATATCCTCAATATTTTTCGCCACAAGGGCATCGAGGCGGGAACCTTTTTCTTCCTCGGACACAAGCAGCGTATACACTTCGTTTTCCATGGTATTTTTCATGCCTCTTCATCCGTCGACAGGAAAGCAATGGAGTACATCATCATCGCTACACCCACACAAATTCCAATGTCGGCAATATTGAATACCGGCCAGATACGAAAATCAAAAAAATCTATCACCGCTCCCAGCCGCAACCGGTCAATGAGATTGCCCATGGCGCCGCCAAACAACAGGGCCAGACCATACCTGATCCATCCGTTCTCCCGGGAAATGCGGCGGTAATACCAGGCTACAACACAGAACAGGATCAGATTGATGCCAATGAAAAACCATCGCTGATGTTCCAGCATACTGAAGGCCGCACCGGGATTCTGAATATAGGTAAAGTGAAAAACACCCTCGATGATGGGAATGGATGTCCCCAGGGTATAACTTGCCTCTACATAAAGCTTCACTGCCTGATCAAGTATCAGAATCGCAAACACGGTGATCCAGCCGGGCGCCATACTATGTTTTTTAGTTTCCATCAATCGGCACTGCCGCCCTCGTCCTCACTGTCCGGCACCGCAGTGATGACTCCTGCCATCACATCTACACTTCCCTGATCAAGCATGGCCAGCTGACCGGCCAGGAGCGTCCGGATTTTCGACAGGAACTCACGGGAACTGTTGACTAGGTTTTCCTGATCTGCCCGGTAACCAGCCACCTTCTGCTCTGCTTCACTGCAAAGCTTTGCCGCCTCCTCTTTAGCGGCAGTGAGGACCCGCTCGGCTGTAGCCTCGCTGGCCCGACGGGTTTCTTCCGCCTCTGTTTTTGCCCGCTCCGCTTCCGCCAGAGTCTCTTCCGTTTCCTGCCTGGCCGTCTCCCGGGCATCGGTAATTATATTCTCTGCCTCGGTTCTTGCCGAATCCAGCGCTTCATCAGCCTGCTGACGGCTTTCTACCATCAATCGCTCCGCTTCAGCCTTTGCCTCAGAGAGAATTCTGTCCGCATCATCTTCCGCCTTGACGGTAAGCTCCTTTGCATGATTCTGGGCAAGGAACAGAGTACTGCGGAGGGACTCATCCAGCTTCTTGTACTCGGCCAGCTGATTCTCATAATCGGCAATCTTTGCCTCAAGAGCAACATTTGTCGCCATTATCTCCAGGGCTGTTTCATCACTTTCGATAGAAGCCTTTTTAACAGCCGGCGGTTCATTCTTTGGCTCAGGGGCTTTAGGCTTCTCAGGCTCTGCCGGCTTTTCAGCCAAAGCGCCTGGTCTGGCGCTCCGATTCCTGGCTTCCTCAAATTCTTCCTGGAGGCGGTCTACCTGATCCCGAAGCTCGTCCCGCTCCCTTAAAAGCCGCTCGTAATCATTTACGACCTCATCGAGAAAGGCATCGACTTCATCTTCATCGTACCCCCGGAAGCTTCTGGAAAACTCTTTGTTGTGAATGTCCATAGGTGTCAACATTGCCGACACTCCTTTTCTTTATAATGCAGTCTTTCAGGAAATTGCACAGCAGCCTCCACCTGATAGCGGTAAGCTGCCGTTACAATGCCATTGCCTACGAAAATGCCACCGGCACTTTCCTTCATCCCTGATTAGAATGGTGATGGGGATATCCGCTCCACCCTGTCAACCAACAGTCCCCGCTGCTAATTGAAGCGGGGCATCCTTCAGTCGTTATATATACCGTTTAAGGGCTACTACCGTACGATTTTTCTTTGTCTGACCGCCCACTGATTCTACCTCTACCCGGCCGCGGCCCCGGAAGGAAATCACATCTCCCTGCCTGACCGCCTGCGAAGCATTTTTCACCGTCTGCCAGTTCAGCTGTACCTTCTCCGCTTCAATGTCCCCGGCCGCTCTGGTGCGGGACATCCCAAAGCCAGCCGCCGCAATGGCATCGATGCGGAGCGACGCAACTGTGGCCTTTATCTCCTTGACCCGCTCCTCACGGGGGATGATATTGGCTAAATCATCTTCCTCCACAGCAGTGACCTTGACCCCGCCAATGTACAGGAGTCCAGTCTTCACCGCCTCGGCTACCTTCCGGTCAAGAATGAAGCGAGCGCTGTTTTCACTGACGAGAATATCTCCGGCGCAGCTCCGGTCAATGCCGCAACCTAACAGAGAGCCAAGGGCATCACGATGACCGACCCGGCGGGAGCTGTCCTTCCATTGCGCCCGAAGCGCCAGGATACCGGCCACCCCTTCCAGCCGCCCCCTGAAATCGGGATGAACGAATATGGCCCGCTGTCTTTCTGCCCCGTGATAACCGCCATCAAACTCAACATTTATGTCCTCATAGTTTGCGGCAACAGTTCGGGCCAGCTCCTGCTCTGCCTCATTCAGAAAGGGAGATACACGAAACCTCCGGGTTTTCCGCGCCTGCTCGGCCAAATCCACGCAGCGGACCGCCGTCTCCTCCAGCTCGCTGCCCTTGTAATATCGCAATATTTTATCTTTTGGTGAAATCATGCTTTATTAGCTCCTGCCCAGCTCTTTTGACCGCTCCGTCGCGGCGATTACCGCCTCGATAAAGGCGCTGCGCACTCCGGCTGCCTCCAGTTTCCGGACGCCGGCAATCGTCGTTCCGGCCGGGGAAGTAACGGCATCCCGCAACACATTGGGATGTTTGCCGGTTTCCAATACCATCTTCGCCGAACCAAGCAGTGTCTGAGCCGCCAGCTCAATTGCCATCGCTCTCGGGAGACCGGCCGCCACACCGCCGTCAGCCAGAGCATCAATCACCAGAAAAGCATAAGCCGGGCCGCTGCCGGAAAGGCCGGTTACGGCATCCAGAGCCGTTTCGGCCACCTCTGTCGCCCGGCCGCAGGAAGCCAGCAGCTCTCCAACCCTTGCCCCATCCCCGGCAGTTGCCCTGCTGCCTCTGGCGTAGCAGGACATGCCCGCCCCGCTGGCCAGAGGGGTATTCGGCATTACGCGAACCACCGGCTGCTGAGTAAAGCAGCTCTCTATGGAAGCAATGGTAAGACCGGCAACAATGGATATTACCAAGGTATCCTTCTTCATTCCCTGTACTGCCTCGGCCATAGCCGAAGCCGCCACCTGAGGCTTAATGGCCAGGAAAACCATATCCATATCACCGATAAAACCGGCGGGGCCGATTTCTGCCCTGACCTTCAGCTCATTTTTCAGATACTCTACCCGCTGAGCTGATTTCTCAGATACATATATATCCGACGGGGAGACTTCTCCCTGAGCAATGATCCCCTTCATCAGGGCTTCACCCATCATTCCGCCGCCAATAAATCCAATCTTCATCGTTTATTCACCTTAAAGCAATCCTATACTGCAATGCAGAGGTTCAGGAAACCTCCCCGGAAAATCTATTCACATTGGTATCCACGATCAAAGACGTTATTTCTGAGTCCACGGATAGTCGGCGCTCTCCGTCTTTCGAGTGCTGTCACTGACGTTTACATTGCTGGGAGCGCAGAGAAATACACTGCGGCCCAGCTTCTTTATCTCGCCGCCCAGAGCGTAGGTAGTCCCGCTTACGAAGTCGATAATACGCTTGGCTGTCTCGCTTTCAGTACTCTCAAAATTCACGACCACCGGTTTTTTTGCTTTCAGGCTGTTGGCGATTTCCTGAGCATCATCAAAGGACTTGGGCATGACAATAATCACATTCATCCGACGGGCCAGATCCTTTGAAGGGCTGTTGGCAATATTGGAAATGTCGATCACATTGTCCTGACGGATGGGCGGAGGCGGAGGCGGCGCAACCGGACGAGCCGGCTCTCTTTCCTCGGTCTCCTCCTGAAAATCATCGTTGTCTCCTCCCAGGCCCATGGAATTTTTCATTTTGTCCAAAATGCTCATAGCAAATCTCCCCTTCTATATGAACTCGTTCCCCAATCAGTATTGTCTTGGCCCAAAAATGCCGGTGCCGACCCTTACCAGATTTGCCCCTTCCTCTACGGCAATGACATAATCATTTGTCATGCCCATGGACAGATACTCAATATCTGAGGCAGGCAGATCCATGTCCTGCACCTTCTGGTACAGCTCTTTCATTTTGCGGAAAAGCGGTCTTGTTTCCTCTACATTCTCATAGTTGGGAGCGATGAGCATCAGTCCATGCAGGTGTACATTTGGCAGATGGTCAGCTTTCTTCAGCACATCTGTCTGCTCCTCCTCGGCCGCCCCGTATTTCTGCGGTTCCCTGGCGAGATTCACCTGAATGAGTACATCCTGCACCTTGCCAATTTTTCCGGCGGCATTGTCTATCGCCAGCAGAAGGCGTTCGCTGTCAACCGAATGGATGAGATCAAACATCGCCACCGCCTGATTCACCTTATTCGTTTGCAGGTGGCCGATCAAATGCCATATAACTGAACGATCAAGGGCTTCAAATTTCCCCTTTGCTTCCTGTACCCGGTTCTCACCAACTACAGAAGCCCCGGTATCAATGCACTGGCGCATAGCCTCAACATCGTGATTCTTTGTTACAGCCACCAGCGTTACCGGCCCCGTCTCAATGCCTCTGTTCTTTCGCCGTTCCACCGCCCCGGCAATGTTCGCCAATACCCGGCGATAATTTTCCCCGATCATTTGAAGCCTCCGTTACCTGCCTGTAAAGACAGCAAAACAGAAATGAACAAACATCTTATCAGATTATAATGCCATTGCTGGGGAAAATGCCGCCGCGTTTTCCCTTCTATTTACATTCAACGGCGTTGGATATACCGGCTCCACCCTGTCAGCTAATACAGAACCAGCCGCTTACATCGTTGAAACGAGTACCCTCTGGCTATATTTCTATCAATTTATAAAAATTCCCTGCAAACATCAAGAAAAATTGGAAATTTTAATTATTTTTTCAATTTGGCATGACAACCTTCATTTATTTTCCTTTGCCGTAAACAGCCTTCTCCGGACTCAGAATAAACCAATGAGGCTATTGCAATACAACAGCCTCAACTCAGCGATCACTTAAAATCCACGAATTCATTTATCCGAGCGCCGCCCTTTGTCATGGGTTCAACAAAGCTGCGGTGGATATTCAGCACGATCACCCTGGGTCCCTTTGCCGCCATCGCCTTGGAAAATGCTTCGGCAAATTCATCAGGGGTGGATACACTCTCCGCTTCTATGCCGAAAGAACGGGCGTACATTGCATAATCCATCGGATAGTCGAACTCACAGGCAATATAACGCTCCCTGTACATAACCTTCTGGAGCTGGCGGATCATCCCCAGACTGGTGTTGTTGACGATAAGGGAAATCACCGGCAGATTCAGCCGGGCAATAGTGTAATACTCGCTGCCGGTCATCTTTATGCCGCCGTCACCGGCAATGTGAACCACCCGCCGCTCATCTCCGTATGCAACCTGGGCTCCCATGGCCGCCGGCAGGCCGAAGCCCATTGTACCAAGGCCGCCTGAGGTGAGCCAGGTGCGGGGCTCCTCTATAGCCAAATGGAGCGCCGCCCACATCTGATGCTGTCCCACATCCGTGGCAAAAGCAAAATTCTTACCAGCAACGGCCTGAGCCACATGATGAAGGGTCCAGGGCAAGGTCAGCCTCGTCACACTGTAATCGTAAGCAAATTTTTCCTGCCATGCGGCAATTTGCTTCCACCAGTCCTCGATGGACTTATAAGAGCTGCGCTGCATGAGTATGGACAGAATTTTCCTCATATCTCCGGCGAGACCAAGGGAGCTGGCAACATTCTTATCGATTTCCGCAGGGTCAATATCTATGTGAATGAACCTCGTATCAGCCGTGTATTTATCCAGCCGTCCCGTCTGGCGGTCGGCAAAGCGGCTGCCCACTGCAATAATCAGGTCAGCGGAAGCGATGGCATTGTTGGCCGCTTTTTTTCCGTGCATACCGGCAAAGCCGAGATACTGCCGGTGACTGCCGGGAATAGCCCCGATGCCCATGAGGGTGGTGACCACCGGCAGGTTGTACTTCTCCACAAAGGCAAGAAATTCCCGGGAAGCATTGGCCGAAATTATACCTCCCCCGGCGATAACCAGCGGACGCTTCGCCTCAGTCAGAAGTGCCGCTGCCTCTGCCGCGCAGATGAGAAAATCCGCGTCCGGCTCGCCGGGAGCTTTCTTCTCTTCCTTATCGGACACATAGCTTACGTCAGCAAAGAATATATCCCTGGGAATATCCACCAGGACGGGTCCGGGGCGGCCGCTACCGGCGATCCTGAACGCCTGGCGGATAGTCGCCACCAGCTTCTTCGGGTCCTTTACCTTGAAGTTATGCTTTGTCACCGGCATGGTAATGCCTACAATATCCGTTTCCTGAAAGGAGTCGCTCCCCAGCAGAGCCGTATCCACCTGTCCGGTAATGGCCACCAGGGGGATCGAATCCATGTAGGCAGTGGCAATGCCGGTAACAAGGTTTGTTGCCCCCGGGCCGGAGGTAGCGATGCAGACACCCACCCGCCCGCTGGCTCTTGCATATCCGTCAGCCGCGTGGGCCGCGCACTGTTCGTGACTTACCAGTATCTGCTTTATTCTCTTCTCCTCAAAAAGAGCGTCGTAAAGGGGCAGAATCATTCCGCCGGGATAGCCGAAAACTGTATCAACACCGGCTTCAACAAGACATTCTACGACGGCTTTTGCTCCTGTCATTAAGATTTCCTCCCGATGATTATAATGCCATTGCCTGCGAAAATGCCGCAGGACTTTTCCTGCCTCTTTGCATAGAGCGACGGAAGAGATATCAGCTCCACCCTGTCGGCTAATGCGGAATCTGCCACTTACGGCCTCGAAGCGATGGATATATTTTAGCCATTGTTACTGATTAGAAAAATGGGCTGTTGCCAGGCAACAGCCCCCGATCCTATTTGACTACGGTAATCAGGCCGGAATCCGACCAGCGCAATTACCGCCTGATTAAAGCTCCTTGATGATGGCATCGGTCATGGTAACGGTGTCCGCCTTGGTGAAGCCCGGCTTCCACAGCTCGCCGGTGCGGTAGCCAGCCTCAAGGGCCCGATCGCAGGCCTTTTCGATGGCGGCAGCGGCCTCCTCCTGCTTCAGGGAGTAACGCAGGAGCATCGCCGCGGACAGAATCGTACCGATGGGATTGGCAATACCCAGCCCGGCAATATCCGGAGCAGAACCGTGGATAGGCTCATACAGGCTGGTGCAGGTGCCAATGCTGGCCGAAGGCATAAGCCCGATGGAGCCGCCGATAACAGCCGCCTCATCACTGAGAATATCCCCGAACAGGTTGCCGGTGAGAATAACATCGAACTGGGCAGGATTTACCGCCAGCTGCATGGCGCAATTATCTACATAAAGATTATCCAGCTCAATATCCTTGTATTCCCCGTGGATCTGGCCCACCGTGCGGCGCCAGAGGCGGCTGGTGGCCAGGACATTGGCCTTATCGACAGAAGTGACCTTGCCCCGGCGGATCCTTGCCGTCTCAAAGGCCAGGCGGGCAATGCGATCAACCTCGGGCACGGAGTAATTCTCCAAATCCCAGGCCCGCTCAGCCCCATCCTTCATCTCGCTCTCGCAGCGTTCCCCGAAATAAATTCCGCCGATAAGCTCCCGGACGATTACCAGGTCGACGCCCTTTACCAGCTCCGGCTTCAGAGGAGAGTATTCGACGAGAGTATCAGCTACCTTTACCGGACGAAGATTAGCGTAGAGGCCGAGGCCCTTGCGAAGTCCAAGAATCGCCTTCTCCGGACGGAGAGCCGGCTCTACATTGTCCCACTTATCGCCGCCAACCGCCCCGAAGAGAACCCCATCGGAAGCCTTGGCCGCGTTAAGGGTACTGTCCGGAAGGGGTACCCCGAACTTATCATAAGCGGTGCCGCCGGCATCATGATACTCGTAGGACAAATCGAGCTCAAACTTTTTATCTACAGCCTCCAAAACCCGAACGGCCGAGGAAGTGATTTCCTGGCCGATACCATCACCGGGAATAACAACGATCCTGTAGCCCATTATTTCTTCTCCTTGATATAGTTGATAAGACCGCCGGCCCGGGCGATTTCCTGAACAAAGCCCGGCAGCGGGTGCGCCTTAAATTTCTCACCGGTGGTAATATTGGTGATCTCACCGGTTTCGGTATCTACCCGGACAGTATCCCCGGCCCTGATACCCTCTACCGCCCCGCCGATATCTAAAAGCGGCAAACCGATATTGATTCCGTTGCGGTAGAAAATTCGGGCAAAATCCGCCGCAATTACTACCGGTACCCCGGATGCCTTGATAGCGATGGGGGCGTGCTCACGGGAGGAGCCGCAGCCAAAGTTCCTGCCGCCGACAATAATATCCCCGGGCTGAACCTTTACGGCAAATTCGCCGTCAATATCTTCCATGCAGTGAGCCGCCAGCTCCTTGGGGTCAAAAGTATTCAGATAGCGGGCCGGAATAATAACATCCGTATCCACATTGTCACCGTAGCGCCATACTTTTCCTTCGTATACCATATTACTTTACCTCCTCGGGAGCGGCAATTCGTCCAAGAATCGCGCTGGCAGCGGCAACGTGGGGGCCCGCCAGATAAATTTCGCTCTTTACATGACCCATGCGGCCGACAAAATTACGGTTGGTAGTAGATACGCAGCGTTCCCCTTCCGTGAGGATACCCATGTGACCACCCATGCAGGGGCCGCAGGTGGGACAGGAGACAACAGCGCCAGCTTCGATGAAAGCCTTGACGTATCCCTTCTCCATAGCCTGGAGATATACCTGCTGACTGCCGGGAATAACGATACAGCGCACATCAGGATGAACCTGACGGCCCTTCATAATCCCTGCGGCAATCTCCAAATCCTCAAGGCGTCCGTTAGTGCAGGAGCCGATAACCACCTGAGAAATCGCGATGGCTTCCTGGATGTCCTCAACCCTCTTAACATTCTCCGGCAGATGGGGGAAGGCCACCACCGGCTTCAGCTCATCCAGATTGATCTCGACCACCTGACAGTAGCTTGCGTCTTCGTCCGGCTCCACCGGCTCATATTCACTGTGGAAATGCTCCACGCAATAGGCCTGTGTCTTGGCATCGAAGGGGAATATGCCGTTTTTCCCACCGGCCTCAATCGCCATATTGGCAATGGTAAAACGATCGGTCATCGTAAGGGAATCAAGACCGGGCCCAGCGAACTCCAGAGACTTATACAGGGCGCCGTCCACGCCAATCATCCCGATAAGGGTCAGAACAACATCCTTTCCGTTGGTATCGGCCGGTTTTGTCCCGGTAAGGTTTACCTTGATTGCCTCGGGAACCTTAAACCACGCCTCACCGGTGGCCAGGGCAACCGCCAAGTCCGTACTGCCGACGCCGGTGGAAAATCCGTTCAGAGCGCCATAGGTGCAGGTATGAGAGTCAGCGCCGATGGTGAGGCAGCCGGGACCTACAAGCCCCTTCTCCGGCAGGATCACATGCTCGATGCCGGCATCGTGGCCAACCTCAAAATAATTAACGATGCAGTGCTTCTTTACAAAATCACGGATTATCTGCGTAAGCGCCGCGGCCTTCATGTCCTTGTTCGGCGTGAAATGATCCGGCACGAAGCAAATTTTCCTATTGTCAAACACCGGACGGCCAATCTTCTCAAATTCCTTGATAGCCGGCGGCGCGGTAATATCATTTGCCATCACCAGGTCAAGCTTTGCCATGATAAGGTCGCCAGCGGCGACACTTTCAAGTCCTGCATGGCGAGCCAGGATTTTTTCGGTCATATTCATTCCCATAGAAACACCCCACTCAAAAAATATTTCTGAATATTCTACCACACTTCTAATGCAGTTTCTACTAATTTGTATAGTATTTTCACCGGTAAAATCAGGCTCCCCTCCAGGCAATTCAGCACACTTCAAATATTCTGCTGCCAAAATAATGACGCGCCGCCGAATATAAAACGAAGAAGACCGCCTTTCGACGGCCTTCTCAGGCTGAAAAAAATCGCCTCTCTTAGCGAAAGGCGATTTTTCTAAACCATGTTACTCAGTTAAAAGCCACTATTATTTCAGGAGGATCCATATTGGGAGCGGTGATAGTGTTTCCATCAAGTGTAAAATCCTCTCTTCCTGCTGTTTCACCTTTGCTTTTATCTTTTACATACAATGCACTACTAAATTCAGGCCAACTTTTCCCAAACCACAAATATCTTAAGTCAATAGCAACTCCGAAAGTTTTGACGATGTTTTCGTCCAATGTGAAGTGTGCGTCTTCGTCTATTTGTGTAACTATATATTTATCGCCAGATACATTAATATGACACCAGACTGTGCCATCATCATCCTTACCTTCACTAAATCCATCAGTGTCTACAAAGATAAAGTTAGAAGGAGTACGGCCTCTCTCGAAAGCAGGGGACGCATTAAGCCCACCAACACTTCCATATTCTGTTCCATCATCCAGGATAACTTTTCCGGCAACGACAAATCTATTTTTGAAAACATATTTAATAGCTGTATACTCTCCATTGGGCAAGTCCTTGCCTTCACCAACAGTTGCATGGCCGTTTATTACAGTATTCAGGTCAATGTGTCCACTGGCGCCTGGAATTTGGTATTCTTTACCGTCTTTACCTATTACAGATACAGAGAGAAGGTCGCCGCTAAAAAATGTAATTTCATTTCTACCGGCAAAACATACGCTGGTAAATGCAATACACAAAATGCCAATCAGGCAGGTAATATATTTTCTCATATTCTCACCTTTTTCCAGAAATTAACTAATTGCTCTAATTCTTACGTTTAATCCTTTGCTAATAGTACCGTCAGCATTTTTTTGATAACGCTCTACTCTGATATCGTTTTCCCGGCGGACCTTTTGCAACCGTTTGTCGCGCATAACAAGCTTGAGGGGTTTATTCTTTTTTCTGTGGCCAAACAGGGATGTATCCCTGCCGGCTAAGTTATACATAAATTTTACATATTTTTCCCCGCTTGCGCCGCTCTCCTTAACATATCCTAATTCAGCGCTGATATTTGGGGTAAGCTGTAATTCTGTCGCAAGCCTGTAGCCCTTCGCGTCGTCATCATGTTTATAATCCCAGACAAAGCCCTGCACATAAAACTTTGCCCATTGGGCTTTGGGGAGAGTAACGCCATATTCTACATCATAGCCGCTTAAAGCCTTTTCAAAAATATGGTTCACCCTGTCTATTTCTTTTTCGCCGGAAACGGCGTGATAAGCATTGGCGTGTAATTCATGATAGCCCGAGAAATATTCTAAACCTGTACCAATCCTGGCGTGACCTTCCTTAAAGCCATGATCATAAAACACGTTAATGCCGTACATATTAGTTTCCGCCCGGTTGGTTCTGCGATAGCCGAAGCCCAAGTTCGCAGTTGTTCCAATATCAGAGGTATTTGCCAATCTGAATTGGGTAAATACAGTAGACAGATCATTCTCATATAACGGCTGAATAGTTTCCAGAGAATATACCGGCTTCCAATTGTCTCTGAAATAAAACTGTAACTCAGTGCGCTTCATCCAATCTTTGGCATTTTCGCCATGGAGGTAGTTATTGATTCCATTGCTGATAACGCTGTTGGTCAGACTATTGACAGCGCTGCCGGCATCCAGGCGGCCATCAGATGATACGTTGCTGCCAACACTGTTTACAATTTGTACAGCCATATCATTACTTTCTGCACTATCAGCAGCCGTATCGTTGCTTTCCGCACTACAGACAGCCGACAAGCTGACTGCCAATGCAAAAACACATAATTCTTTCTTCAACAGTAATACACCTTCCCTGTATTTTTTGAGGCTATAGATTACATTATGGCTCGCGCATAAATTCCTGCACAGCTGAAACCCGCGCCCGGCGATGGAGGCGATGTTCTTCGCCACCCGCCAGAAATATTGCCGTTCGCCCGCTTTCGTTTCGCTTTTTCGCAGGCTAATGGCTTTCAATTTGCCAATCGAAAACTCCGACGGTAAATCAAGTACTAATGTCCCCCCCCTGTGGACAATTCCAGGTTCATTCTAGCTTTTATACCGCTCGTTGTCAAGAACCACGAAAATCAATGTTTAAGAATCCCAGTAATAAAACAAAAGTATTACATAACCAATCCAGCGTAATCAGCGATTCCTGCGCCGGTTTGCCGCCAGGTAACGGCTTTAATGACACCCGGGTTTTCACCTCCTCATAACGTGTACATTATAAACAAATCCCCGCGGGGTTTGTTGACCCGCGGGGACAATGAAGGATAATTATGGTTTTAGGTTAAAGTTTAATCTGGTTTTGGGACCAAATACTTCCTGCCCGCCCTCTCCATGGACGCTAAGGGTTAAAGTGTGGAATTCCTTATAGCCTGTGCCGCCGGAAATCGCAAACTGCGAAAGGGGCAGTTCAATAGTAACCGAGGCGCCGGGAGCAAGCTCTTCACTGCGCAAGACCTTCTTTTGCACTTTGCCCGGTTCCTCATGCACGGCGGCGAGATACGGACGTTTCCAAAGGGTCGGGCTCTGATTTTCAATGCGAACGGTGACGCTCCAAAGATCTGGATATCTGCCGTTCCAGCTTTTCCATAATTGGGACGGAACGTCCATGACCGTGCCGGCATTGAAAACGGGAGTATCCCAATTATCTGTCCATTCATCAAGCCGTTCGCCGTTAAAATAGTAGAACGCACGGATACGGTTACTCCTTAGAGCGTTTGGCTGGGGAGCAGAACCTTTATCCTGCGTATCGTAAGGTTCCCGCCCGTTAATTTCTTCCTGCGTGTCCGCCGCTGGAACCGCTTCCCGGCGAGGCGGATCAACTGGCGGAGCAAGCGGCTGTTCTGCCGCCGTCTGCCCATTTGGTGAAGGAGCGGCTGCCTCCTGCTGTTCGGCGGTTACTTTCTCTGAGGGCGGCGTTATTTTTTCGCCGCCCTCGCCACCCCAAAATACGATAGCGGCGGCGATTAACGTGCCGGCCAATATACAATTTCTCCAGAGTAGAAATTTATGACAGCGGATAGCCCGGGCAAGTTTTTGAGCGCTGGCGTAGCGCCGCTTCGGATCGATTTCCGCGCATCTGGCGAGGACGTTTCGCAGCCAGCCGCGGTATTCCGGCTCCAGCGCTTCGAGGAAAGTAACGCCCAGTGCGTAAATATCGCTTCTGGCGTCGGTTTGGCCGTAGCCGTATTGTTCCGGCGGAGCGTATCCTTTCGTGCCAAGGAGCCTTGTGTCCGTCTGGCTGTTCTCCTTCACCGTGCGGGCGGCGTCAAAATCAATCAGCCGGACAAAGAGCGCGCCGTTTATTTCCTGTATGATAAGATTTTCCGGTTTAATATCCCGGTGAATTATACCGGCTTTATGTAACCCGCTCAACCCGCGGCAAAGTTGAAGAATAAGTCTGCAAGCTTCCGCTTCCGAAAGATAGCGATGGAACCGGAGCCGTTCCACAAGGGGTTCTCCCTGTATGTATTCCTCGACGAGGAAGGTTTTTTCCGCCGCTTCCGCGAAATAGTATATTTGCGGGCAAATCGGCAGGTTTAACTCTTTAAGGCGGGCGTAGGGTAAATCTTTACGGTTCAGCAGCTTCAATACCGCCAGTTTCCCGGTCTTGTCAGAAGCCAGCCACACTTCGCTCTTATCGGTTTGCCGCAGGAGACGGATTTTTTCATATTGGGCAGCCAGAAATTCCTGCGCCAGCTTAAACGCGGCAGTTTCGGCATCCTGAGACAATGGATTCACCTTGCTTTCTACCCGATAATATCGTATGATTGATCCGATATTGATAGTGGAGGCAACAAATTGGCTGCTAAAAATACGGAAGAACTGGAAAACGAATTATCATCGTCCACCGACATTAAAAAATATTTATCGGTCAACGAGGAGGAGCGGAAGGACCTAACGTTATCCGAATACCTGAACGAGCTGCTGACGGTAAAAAAGCTTAACAAGGCGGAGGTAATCAAAAACTCCCTGCTGGAAAAAACTTACGCTTATCATATCTTCGCCGGCCGGAAGAAGAATCCTTCCCGTAAAAAGGCCCTGGCGCTGGCCCTGGCCATGAAGCTTTCGCGGAAAGAAACTCAACACCTGTTGTATTATGCCGGTTGCCGGGAGCTGTACGTCCGCAATCTATGGGACAGCGTTATCTTCTACGGATTGGAGCATGGCTACAGCGTCATGGATACGAATTTTCTGCTTGAAACAGTTGGTGAAAAAAGTCTGTTTGACAGCGAAGCCGACTGAAAGCATGATAAGTCGCCAGACAATATAAATTTTTGCTTTGTTCCCCAATAAGTCAGATGGTTTTTGAGACCGTATCAAAAGTTCTCCGCTCCTGTCAGCTGTCCCCTGCCGGGGAGACAGACAAAAGCAATCTCCCGCCGTAGAATAAAAAACTATGGCCGGAGATTTTTTATACTCGAAAAGGGATGCCGGAAAATTTTATCTGCTAGCCTTTCCCGCCAGAGGATCAGTAAGCTCCGGGATCGCTCCGCCGGAAATTGCCCAAAGGTACAGGGCGGCGACGCTGCCATAGGGGGAAAATCTTTTGCGGTACCGTTCAAATCTTACCCGGTCCACTTCCCGATGGCGGTACAGCATCCGCAATCCTCTGATGATTCCCAGATCTCCGTAGCTCAGTATATCCTTCCGCTTCAGGCAGAAGAGAAGTATCATCTCCGCCGTCCAGCGGCCTATGCCCTTCAGGGCCATCAGCGCCCTGATCGCCTCCCGGTCGTCCAGGTTGGCCACCGCCTCCCCCTCAAACGCTTTGCTTTCCACCTGCCGGGAAAAATCCAGGATGTAATCAGCCTTGCGGTAGGTCATGCCAAAGGACTTTACCCGGTCCCGGCCTGCCGACAGCAGGGTTTCCGCCGTAACAGAGCCCAGCTCCTCATTCATCCTGTTCCAGATCGTCTGCTGGGCCCTGGTGGAAATCTGCTGGCCAACTATGTGGTGAACGACGGCGGTAAACAGGTCGCTGTCGGTCCTTCGCCGAATGTATCCCAGCCGGTCGATCACTTTTCCCAGCCTTTTATCCTTTGCTTTCAGATACCTGATTTCCTCTTCGCCGTATTCAAAAAAGCTTTCCGCCATATATCCTGCCTCTCCCATGAAAAAAGCCGCCGCACAATCCATGGTCCCAATAAAAGCTGACGCCATAGTTATGCAGCGGCCGGGCAAATTTTCTTTAAGCGTTCAACAGCCTTATGTTCTCAGCAGCTTTCCCCGCCGGAGCCATTCTCCGCTTCATATTCCTCATTCTGCTTCACATCGTAATAGAGACCATTGATAGCCCGCCGGGAAACGGCGATCGGACAATCCGGGGAACAGATTGCGCAGTGGCCGCAGGCATCCTCCAGGCCGTCAAGAACCCGCTTCAGTTTTTCAGATTGCAGCATGGTAATCCCTACCCTTTCTTCCTGTAAAACACTACTCCACATAATCCCGCCTGAATTTTAACAAAAAAATTTTTTCTTTTCAACTTTTCCGTGCCTGTTCGTAGTGATAAAATCAAAGCAATGAAGAATAATAGGGGCTTTTAACATGACATTTCAGCATATTCTCGGCCTGGTGGGGGTCCTCGCCCTGATCATCGGCGTTGGCATAAGCTCCGGCCGCAAGGTTTCGGACACAAAGGATTTTACTACCGGCGGCGGCAAGGCCGGCAGCCTGCTGGTCTGCGGCGGCATAATGGGGGCGCTGGTTTCCAGTCAGGCGACCATCGGCACGGCCCAGCTTGCCTTTCACTACGGTCTCTCCGCCTGGTGGTTCACCCTGGGCTCCGGCATCGGCGCCCTGTTCCTGGCCCTGTTCTATACCCGGCCCCTTCGGGAATCAGGCTGCGTTACCGAGCTGTCGATCATTGCCAAAGAGTACGGAAGCAAAGCCGGTGAGCTTGGCTCCGCCCTCTGCTCCATCGGCATTTTTATCAGCGTGCTGGCTCAAATCGTTGCCTGCGGCGGACTTATCTCCGTATTATTTCCCTCGGTAGAAATGCTGCCGGCTATCGTCATCTCCATCGTCCTGATGGCAATTTACGTAATTTTTGGCGGAGCCTGGGGCGCAGGAATGGGCGGCTTTGTCAAACTGATACTGCTGTGCCTTGCCTGCTTCTTCGGCCTTATTCTCATTTACATTTGGTCGGGCGGCTTCTCCGCTCTGTTCAGCCGGATAGAAACAAATTTTCTTTCTACTTCCCTGGGCAGCGCCCAGCCCCTTATCGGCCTCCCGGCCATTACCTCCCACGAGGATTTCTCCGCTCGGTTTTTAAGCCTTGTGGCCAGAGAGCCTCTGAAGGACATCGGCTCCGGTATCAGCCTCCTGCTGGGAGTCCTCTCCACCCAGACCTACGCCCAGGCAGTCCTCTCCGGCAAGAGCCACGAAGCCGGCCGCCGGGGCGCCCTTATCAGCGCCTTGATCGTTCCGCCT
>CAJTSO010000039.1 GCA_910579115.1 uncultured Selenomonadaceae bacterium | reverse complement strand
CAGATAAAAGAAGCCCGCCAGTCGCTCATCGAAGCCCTGTCCGACTTTAACGATACACTGATGGAAAAATTTTTAGAGGACGGGGATATTCCCGAAGAAGAGGTTGCCCAAGCGCTGACCGAAGGGATCGCGGCGGGAAAAGTCTTCCCCATATTTTGCGGCGCGGCCGAGAAAGGCATCGGCGTTGCCCATCTCCTGAACAGTATCGCGACGCTCTTCCCTCCGCCGGGGATCACGGATTGCATCGGCGTAAAGCCGGGGACGGAGGATCTGGAGGAAAGAGGACTTGACGGCGCTTTTTCGGCCCGAGTTTTCAAGACCATCGTCGATCCCTTTATCGGCCGGCTGACGTTTATGAAGATTTGCTCCGGCGCCTTATCAGCCGACAGCTCGGTCTACAACGCCAATCGAGACGCAACGGAACGCATCGGCGCAATCTTTACCATGCAGGGAGCGACGCAGATAAAAATTTCCCGCGCCCTGGCCGGGGATATTTGCGTGACGGCCAAGCTCCAGGCTACCCAAACCGGCGATACCCTTTGCGATAAGAGCGCTCCCATCGTCTATGAAGATCTGAAGCTGCCGGAATCCATGCTGATCATGGCGGCTTATCCCCAAACGAAGGGCGACGAAGATAAGGTCTTTACCGCCCTCTCCAAAGAGCGGGAAGAAGATCCCACCATCGGCATCATAAAGACCGCTGAGACGAAGGAGACCCTGGTACGGATGCAGGGCGAAATGCAATTTGAGATATTGGCGGAACGCCTGGCCCGGAAATTCAAGGCGAATATAGAATTCAGGATCCCGAAAGCACCACTCAGGGAGACTATCCGCAAGACGGTAAAAGTGGAGGGCAAACATAAAAAGCAAAGCGGCGGCCACGGTCAGTATGGTCACGTTTGGCTGGAAATCAGTCCCCGGGAAGCGGGAAGCGGCAACGAATTCACGGAGACTATCTTCGGCGGCGCCGTACCCCGTCAGTATATACCGGCAGTGGAAAAGGGAACGGCGGAGACTTTGGCGGCAGGGGTCATCGCCGGCTATCCCATGGTAGACATAAAGGTAAATCTTTACGACGGCTCCTATCATCCGGTGGACTCTTCGGAGGCGGCCTTTAAAGCGGCAACCGCCCTCGCCATCAAAAAAGGCGTGCTGGAAGCCAAACCGGTTCTCCTGGAGCCCATCTACGATATTAAAATCGTTGCGCCGGAATCATTCATGGGCGATATTATCGGACAATTAAACGCCCGCCGCGCCAAGATAATGGGCATGGACCCCGAAGGCAAGGGTCTTTCCAAGGTCAACGCCAAGATACCGGTGGTAGAGCTTTATAAATACGCCACTGCTCTGAGAGCCCAGACGAAGGGCCGCGGCAATTTCAGCGCTTCCTTCTCCCACTACGAGGAAATGCCCGCTAAAGAAGCCGAAGCCGTAAAAGCAAAGTACGCGGAGACCCGCGCCAAGGGGACGAACTAACAGTTAATTATATAATGAAATAGAACACAAAAGAGACATACGGGATATCTTCTGGTAAGATAGGGTTGCGGAGCCGTTACTAAAGGATAATCCCGTATATCTTTTAATCATTTTCTACAATAAATTCTCTTTTCACACCTGCTCTCTCATTGGCCTGGACAAATACAAGTCATTCTTAAAGTAGGATGTTACTAAAACCAAAATCACAAAACAGCCAGGTGTAGCGCGCTTCACTCTGTACCAAAGACTTAAAAACGGAAAGGAGATATGCTTATGAAGAAGACCACTTTTGTTTTGGCAGGCGATTCCTTTATTACGCAAAGGCTGCCGCACAACGCAGCTCTACGCGCGCTGCGTCGCTATCTTAGAAGCTTCAGCGTGCGCTTTACCAACTTTGAGATACTGTTGCACGATTTTGAAGTCTACCCCGCACCCGTTTCCGGCGGTACCTGGGCGGCAGCTCGCCCGTCCGTGCTTGAGGATCTGGAGTATTTGGGCTTTAATCTCTATACCTGGGCGAACAATCATACGATCGACTGGAATATTGACGGCCTTTTGACGACGATGCGCCACCTCGACGCGGCAGGCGTTATCCATGCCGGAGTTGGCCGCAACCTCGCCGAAGCGTCCCAGCCGAAGTACCTCGACACACCGAACGCGCGGGTCGCGATCATTGGCGTGACTTCTACGATAAATCAATGGGGCATAGCAGGCGCGCAGCGCCCAGACGTTTTGGGACGGCCGGGCGTCAATCCCCTGCGTTACCAGACAACGCATTATTTGGAAGAAAATGATCTCAGAAAGCTTTCTCAGATCGTAGAGCAGACAGACGTGAACGCCGACCGGCAGCTAAACGAAAAGGAGGGCTTTGCCAAAGCGTCGGGCGATGGCTGCTTCGTCGGATCTATCCGCTTTTCCGTCGGCAAACCCGGCACCTCGACCGTAATGGACGAAAAAGACAAGGCGCGTTTAACCGCTTCTATCAAGGAAGCCTCACGCCAGGCCGATATTGTTTTAGTCAGCCACCATACACACGAACGCAAGGGCATGGATAAAGAACTGCCCGCCGATTTTGCGCGCGATTTCGCCAGGCTGTGCCTGGACAACGGCGCGGCGGCCTACATAGGCCATGGCCCTCACATATGGCGCGGCATAGAAATTTATAACGGCAAGCCGATTTTCTACAGCCTGGGCGACTTCATCTTTCAAAATGATACGGTTGAAAGACAACCAACAGAATTTTACGATCTCTACGATCTGGGTCCGGACAGCTCGGTCGCCGATGGTATCGACATTAGGAGTGACTATGGTAAACGCGGGCTGGACGCAGATAAGCGCGTCTTTCAGTCGGCTCTGGCCTCATTCGCGATCGAGGATGGCAAGATAAGCGATATTACGCTTAAGCCGCTCTCGTTGAGCTTTAACGAGGACCGCGGACTTAGAGGGCGACCCTCGTTCGCAGGCGAGGAAGAAGCCACGGAGATATTGGAGCATATAAGAGCTCTTTCCTCGCCCTACGGAACACAGATCGACATCGTAAACGGCGAAGGAATTATCAAATTGTCATAATTTAGGGAAAAAGAAAGCCCCATTGCCTGCAATCTGGATCATTCAGTTCCGCCAACGATAGCTGCGATTGAATTTTAAGTAAGGAAACAATCCGGTCACAGTCTTCCTCTCTACGCTTTAAATCACCTGTCAAACGGATGTTTTTTCCACGGGATATAAGCCCTTGTTATTAAACCCGCGTCTAAAAGGCGCGGGTTTTCTCTTTGTGCTATACGAGAAAATACATAAATTCCCCACGCGGCTACGTTAAAGCCATATTGCCATTTACTCATCACTGCACAAAAATGTTCTTTCCAACACTTACCTCCTATCGGCAAGGACAAATACAGGCTTTTCTTACGCACGGCATTACAAAAAACCAAATCGCCCGTATACTTTAAGAATCGGAAGAGAAACCGCCTGATACACATCCGAGAAAATGCGTTTTTACAACAAATTTTTAAGAAAGGAATCCGACCCTACGATACATTGATAGCAGGGAAAAAGCTCTGCCAGCGGAAGGGAGGTGAAAAAATGAAAGTCGAACATTCTCATCGAAATCATACTGCTTTGGCAAATCTTGCCCGAAGCATGGCTGATGCCAGTGACAACAACAGCTTCAAGGCAATATTTCAGACCATGGCCAAAGGGGAGGACAGCGCGCAGGCCATTGATGATCTCACGGAGCGTCTTGAAACTCTTGAAACAGTCACCCGCAGTAAAAATGCGATTAAAGAAACCGTCCGCCGCTTCCGACCGGATGGTTCCATCGAGTTCACGGAGTACGAGGGCGGCAAAATCGTCAGCCGGTACCGTAAGAAGCCTCATCTCGTCCCCGTGCCTGATCTGTCGAGACCGGCCCGACCGGACGGATCGCCGCAAATCAAAATGGAACCCTCGCTAAATCTCTTCGATCTTCTCTCCTTCTAAGATTTGCCGTGCAGCGAAAGCAAACCTTGACCCGGACCGAATGAGCGGACTTTGCCCGCGATAACGGAAGGTCACGCCGTCCCAATGGACAGAAGGGCGGCCAATCGCAGCGCAAACGGTCGATTTTGTGAAGAATCAAAGAAGCTCTCACGAAAAATCCCCTGCTTTTCCATAACGGAAAAGCAGGGGATTTTTGTTTCGTGACACAGAAAAAAACACATTATCGGTATACTAATCTTCCCTGACTGTTATTTTCGCAGATAGGCCAGTCCATAGAGTCCCCCCACCAGCAGGGAGCCGCCGATTATGTTTCCGATTGTAACGGGTATCAAATTGTTTACAGTCATAGCGGCGAAGTCGAGACCGGGAGCCGGCAAACCATATTCTCCGGCGGTAAATATCCCCGCCGGTATGTAGTACATATTCGCAATACAATGCTCATATCCGGCAACAACAAAGGCAAATATCGGCAGATAGCAGCCAGCTATCTTCCCGACAACGTCAGTCGCCGCAAAGCTAAGCCATACGCCAAGACAAACGAGAAGATTGCACAGAACACCCTTCATCAAAGCATCCCCAAAGGAGAGGGAGCATTTTGCCGCAGCTGTGGCTGTTACCACTGCCGCCAGCTTTCCGCCAAAGAGAGAGGGAGTGTGGCTGTATACGAACAAAGCCGCTACCAACAGGGTGCCTATCAAATTCCCGGCGTATACGATTGCCCAACTTTTCATCATTTCCCCAAAGGTTATTCTTTTCTTCCCCAGAGGAATTACCAGCATACAATTTCCGGTAAACAGCTCGCTGCCTCCCACCAGCACCATCACAAGACCAGCCGGAAAAATAGCTGCACTGGCAAGCTTAGCGGCGGAGGGATTTTCCAGGGTGGCCGAGCCGACAGTAGCGGCAGCTCCCGCCAAAGCGATCATCATGCCCGCCATAATCGCCAGCAGAAAAGCTGACAGAGGATTCTGACGAACCTTATTCACGCCAATATTCAAATAATTCTCGGCAATTTGCGACGGGGAAAACATTCGGGGCGGCGTGGTTCCTGCATTGCTCATGGCAAGCACCTTCCTTTACTGTAAAAAATCTCTGTATGTCATACAAGTCTGGCTCGGTGTAGATTTTACCTTGCGGAATAAATTTTGTCCAGCCTGCGTTCTGCCTGACCAGGCTTTCAAGAAAAGTAAAAACAAATCTGCAAATATGGTGAAGCCCGGAAAGGAAAGTGTTATAATAAAAAGACGATATTAAAATTTGCCGCGTTTTCTTCAGCATAGGAATTGGTCGAGAATATGAATCTGAAAAAGCTTACTATACTTCACTCCAATGATATACACGGTGATTTCCTGGCGGAGATGAAAGACGGTCATTCTGTGGGCGGTATAGCCAGGATGTCAGGCTACATAAAGGCCCAGCGCCAGGCTCAGAACAATGTGCTGTATGTAATTGCCGGCGATATGCTGCGGGGCTCCATCATCGATGAGGAATTCAAGGGTATATCCACCATGGAAATCATCAACCATTTGGAGCCGGACATTGCCACCCTGGGGAACCATGAAACTGACTACGGCCTTGCCCATCTGCTCTTTCTGGAAAAGTGCGCTACCTTCCCCATCATAACAGCCAATATTTACATCACTATCAATGGTCTTCGCCTGTTCCGCTCCCACAAAATCATTCACATAAACGGCATAAAGGTGCTGTTCATCGGCATTGTCACAGACGAAGCGCTGGCCAATACCAAGAAGGATCAGTTCCTGTCAAAATTCATTACAATTGAGGATGCCGTTACCGAAATAGGTCAGATCATAAACAGCTACCGAGGCTACGATATCGACTGCACCGTCCTTGTGACCCATATAGGGTTCCTGGAAGATCAGGAGCTTGCCGCCCGGCTTGACCCGGTTTGGAAGGTTGACGTCATTATCGGCGGTCACTCCCACACCTTCCCTCAGACTCCCGCCTTTGTCAATGGTGTACTCATCGTCCAGGCAGGCTGTGAATGTCGGGCTATTGGCCGGCTTGACCTTACCGTCAATCTGGACAGCAACACTCTTTTTGAATACAAGTGGCAGCTTCTTGATGTAAATGAACAGCTGTGCGAAAAGGATCCTGTAGTCGATGATCTCCTTAACCATTATCAAGCGCTCCTGAGTGAAAAATACGACCGCATAATTACCAATTTTGACCGTACCCTCACCCACCCTCTCCGGCAGATGGAAACGGAGATGGGAAATCTTATCGCTGATGTTTTAAGCTGCGTGATCGAATCCAGAGGAGAATGTGACCTGGTGATGGTGGGTTCCGGAAGTATCCGCAAAAAAGAAGTCGGACCTGTCATTTCCCTCCGGGCTCTCATCGAAACCTTACCGTTTTCCGACCGGATCGTACTGGCAAATATTTACGGCCGCGATCTCATTAAGGGTATCAAATTTATGTGCCGGGATGATATTCTATCCGGTCACACAGAGTTTTACCAGGTCCCCCACTACGTGCATATCGTTTATGACTTTGCGTCGAAGGAGCTTCTTACCTTCACAATAAAAGGGAAGCCTGTGGAGCCTGACAGGCGGTACACGGTTGCCTTGCAGGGATTCCATTTTGACAACATAAAGATGTGCCTGGACATTGACCCGGAAAATATTCCGAACTATACTGCCAGCCAGCTTTTCGCTACCAGCGACAACGATTTGATTCAGGAGTATTTCTCAACCCATCATCAAATGACCTCCCGGATTGACGGCCGGATAACGATCTTGAACCGGCCGCCCCAATTGACATCATGAGCCGGACACCGGTATTACTTGCTCCCTGCCGTGTCCTGCAATCTAAGTGAATTGCCTGCGACAATTTCCCTGGGCAGTGAGACCATATCTACTCAAGTAAATAAATACCTATTGATATATTGGGCAATTCAAGAACAGGGGCATTGGACAAGGGAGTGTATATGTACAACCGGCGCATAATAAATATCCACCCGCCATGCAGGTGGATATTTATTATGCGTATTTTTCTTTACATTCTGCAATTTTTCTATAAAAGGTTGGTTGAGAAGGTAATCCTTTACAAATTACTCCGGTAAACAAACTCTTACGGCCTCCCTATTGCGCAGAAGGAAAATATACGCTTCATTTACCTTGCAGCCGGTAATTTCCTGTATGGCGGCTGCGTATATCTCCGCCTGACGGCGGTATCTTTCCTTCGCCGTCTTCCCGTCAATGCCCCTGTCCGTCTTGTAGTCCACCAGAATATAGCTGTCTCCCTCTCTGACCAGCAGGTCGATAACCCCCTGAAGAAATACCGGCTGGTCTATCTCTTTCAGTTCGTTCTTCCTGTCCGGATATTTCCCGGCGTAGGCCGCATCGGCTGACAGTAACCGGCAGAAGGGCAGCTCGCAAAAAACCTTGTCCGCATTTCGCGCCCGATGCCCCAAAGGAGAATCGAGAAAATTTCCTGTCAGTCTTTTCACTGACCCTGCCCACTTATTCTGTACCTCCTCTGAATAACCGGGGCAGACCTTCTTAACTGCCGACAAAATACAGTCGTTCATTTCCTGGCTACCTGGAGCCAGCTTGCGGATAACTGCCTGTCTCAATACATCATGGACGATAGTACCAAATTTGGGGCCGGCCGGTATTACCTCCACATTCTTCTCCTCTGCTTCATCACCGGAATTGCCGGCAAGGGTACCCGACCGATGGTAAAGGCTCCTAAAGTCAGGCTGGCTGTCCAGCCATTCTTCAATGTCCTCCGGACTGGATTCCATTTCCGCCCGTTTCAGCTCCGTAACCGATATCTTTGCCCGCAGGTAACCGGTAGCCGGGTACCGGTATTTTTCCCTTTCGTTGAAAATAGAATCAAGCTCTGCTGTGAGCTTTCCATCTTTGTATTCTTGTTCCGGAGCAAAAGCCAGCCCCTTTTCCACCGCTGTGAGGAAATCAGCGGCCGAAGCCTCAGGGGAATCCTCCACCGGAGCCGGATTATCTGCGTCTGAATTATCAGGGTATGATTCATGCTCCGCCAAAG
Source organism: uncultured Selenomonadaceae bacterium (assembly GCA_910579115.1). Classification (GTDB taxonomy): domain Bacteria; phylum Bacillota; class Negativicutes; order Selenomonadales; family Selenomonadaceae; genus RGIG250. Next base: position 10,850 of record CAJTSO010000039.1, on the reverse strand, counting down.
GCACCGTCATATCCTGAAGATTCCTGTCAAGTATTTTTACTGCATATGAGCAGTTATAGGCGGGATAACCTGCCCCGGAGATACAGCTGCCGTCACCGGCTTCCGTCTGTTCGGAGAACAGACGGCGCAGGACTTCACCGTCCCGGTGGTTGGCGATAGCTGTAGCAATCCAGTCCGCCATACTCCTTCCTTCAGGAACCGCCTCATCCGGCAATGGCACAGGCTTTGAGTCCACAGAATGTCTCCGTACATAGTCGCAGAATTTTAACCATTTTTTCCCGGGATTATTTCCAGCCGATTTTTTATTATACGCCCCAACCATTATTATTTTTTCCTGGGCTCTGGTAAGGGCTACGTAGAGCAAGCGGAGCTCCTCTGCCTTCATTTCCCGGTTAAGGCTGTTCTTTATCGCTTCGCCGGACACGGTTTTCTGTTTTACCCTCAGCAAATCATTATCTGCCGGGTTGCCGCTGATTTCATAATGAGTTGCAACGAGGCTCCCGCCCAGTCCCAATTTGTGGTGGAAAACAATCGCCGCCCGTTCGTCCTGCTGATTGAACAGCTTGCCCAAACCGGCCAGAATCACAATTGGAAACTGCATACCCTTGCTCTTGTGGATCGTCATGATCCTGACAACATTCTCATTTTCCCCCAGAGTTCTGGCCTGAGACATATCTGTCTTGCCTTTCTTCAGCTGACTGATGTAATGAAGGAAACGGAACAATCCTCTTTCCTCACCGGCCTCGTACTCCTTTGCCCGGCTGACCAGCAGCCGCAGATTGGCCTGCCGCAGCTGTCCACCCGGCAATGCTCCCACGTAATCATAATAATCAGTGTCCCGAAGGAGCTGCCAAATCAACTCGCTCAGTCCGCTTTCCCGGGCAAGGCGGTACCATTCATCCAGCCTGTCAAGGAACCACTTTACCTTCTCCTTCAGCTCGCTGCCAATAGTTGATCCATCAAGCTGTGACTGCCGAAGCACATCAATAAGATCTCTCTGCCTGTCCTGATCGGCCACGCGCAGCTCCGCCAATTCCATATCGCTGAAGCCGCCGATGGGAGAGCGCAGAACGGCAGCCAAAGGAATGTCCTGACGGGTATTATCAATGATCCTGAGAAGGGACAGCGCTACTCTTATTTCAGTTTCCTGAAAGTAGCCTTCATCAGCGGCAACATAGACAGGTATATTGTGCCTGATCAAATGCTCTCTGAGGATCTCGCCCTTACCGGCCATACTGCGCAGAAGGATGGTAATATCCCGTGGGGCGACCACATGATGCTCCCCCTTATCCTTATCGCCGAATATATGACACCTTGAATCAAGCAGTTCTCTTATCCGCCGGGCAATGTACTCCGCCTCCAAATCAAAGGAGGTAAGCTCCTCCCGTTCGCCACCGGTAGTGGAGCCCGCTTCATCATCAGAGCCACTACTATCAGCTGCGGGATTTTTATTGGCTTCTATAAGCACCAGCTCGTTTTTTTCATCGGTGAATTCCACCTTCTCTCTGGCCCGGGTGCTCTCATAAGGATAACCATTATCAACCGGCAGCCCGTCTTCATCTTCCCCCAAAATGAAGTTCAGGGCTTCTGTCTTTTCATCATAGTCTATCTCTGCCCCGCCCTTTGTCATCAGCTGACGGAAAATAAAGTTTACTCCCCTGAGCACCCCGCTTCGGCTGCGGTAATTATTTGCCATATCTATGCGGAGACTCAGAGGATTCTCGTTTATGGCCGACCGGTCATAAACGGCTGGATACAATGATTTTTTTTCATTGAAAAGGCTGGCATCGGAATGGCGGAAACGGTAGATACTCTGTTTTACGTCCCCTACAATAAAGCGGCAGGGCCCGGCAGTTTCCCGTCCGCCGCCGTCAGCTGTTTCCGGTCCGGTCAACAGGGTAAACAGCGTTTCCTGCAAGCGGTTTACATCCTGATATTCGTCCACCATCACCTCCGAATATTTACCCTTGACGATCTGCTCCCCGATTTCTGTGCGCCGCCAGCGGGAGCCATCCACCGGCTTTGCCAATATGTTCAGAGCCTCGTGCTCCATATCGCCGAAATCCATTATCCGCCGTTCAATCTTTGCCTGACGGTAACGGTTGGAAAAGTCGATGACCAAATCCACGGCAACCCTGGCAAAACGGCCGAAGGTCGCAAGGTTTGCGGCAATAACTGATGAATTCTGAGCAAAAACCGCCCCGATTGCTTCATAGGTTTTCTTGCCCGCGTCCCGCAATGCCTTTATTTTTTCCTTGCGGGCTTTGAGCTCTTCCAGCTCCTTCTCGCCTATCGTATCGGATTTACCCAGCCTAAAGGTTCCAAATTTGCTGGCAAAGCTTTCCTTAAATCCGGCGGCAAGCTCATCCCAGTCTGCCCCATACAGTCTGCCTTCGTCGACGTTTTTCTCTATCAGCTGCTTGTTTTGCCTGACAGTTTCCAAAATTGTAGAAAAGTGTTTACCGAATTTTTCTATTTCACCCAGCTCTGCCTCGGCTTCTTCGGCTTCCCGTAAAGCCGCGTCCATCTGATCACAGGCTTTCTTTGCCATAGCTGCGGCCTGACGGCGCCTTATATTCATCCAGACAGCTGCCTTGTGCCGCTCTTTGCCCACAGGCTGCGGCTTATTAACAAGCTCCGATGTTATGTTTTCGTAATCATCCTTTAATGATTCCAGCCAGGCAATCGGATTCGGCTCACTGACAGAATATTCATATATCTTTAAGATGATTTCGTATATTTTCCCATCGTTCAAATCGTTACCATAATTTTCCACGAATCGCAGAAAATCGGAGTCTCCATTGGCCGTAACAAAGGCCTCTGTGTACTTTTCGAGAAACAGCTCCTCCAGCACATCCTGCTTCAATATCCCCAGCTCTGTATCGGCGGCTACCCGGCAGCGGGCATCAAATCGGCTTCCTTCAGTCTGAGAACCCTTATCCCCGTACTCTCTGACGATTTTCTGGCAAAAGGAATCTATCGTGGAAATATTCGCGTCATCAAGCCGCAGCCTCTGCCGGTTAAGCCGGCTCCGCAGCCCTTCGATCTCGTTTTTCTTCGCCTGGTACTTCAGGGAGCCATCTTCTGCAAATTCTTTTGTGTAATAGCCGGAATATTTTTCCATCAACGCTTCCAGCTTGGAGCAATCCTCACCCCGCTCCTTACAGGCCCCGATCTCCCGCCTGTATACCTCATGCTCGGTCAGCAGTTTTTCGATAAAGTTTTTCTCCGGGTCATCGTCTATTTCTTTCAGGCGCTTGCCAATCCGGCTCCTCATTTCCATAGCCGCCGCCTTCGTAAAGGTAACTACCAGCAGTTTTGTAATATCAAAGTCAGGATCGCCGATTATATGCCGGACGATTCGTTCCGTAAGGACAGTGGTCTTGCCTGACCCGGCGGCCGCGGCCACAAGAATATTCCTGCCGCAGGTTTCAAACGCCAGTTGTTGTTCAAATGACCAGCCCATCAGCTACGCTCCTCCTCATCCTTTTCATCAGCAGCCTCAACCAGCTTCCCCGCCAAAAGGAGCGATTCCAGTTCCCTTTCCTCCCGGATATCCGGCCGCCTTACTTCGTAACCTTCAATCTTTGGATCAAAGCAGCATACGTCATAATAATCACAATACTGGCAGGCATTCTTATTCCCGCCCTGGTACGGATTGATATCGATCTTTCCCGACAATATCTCCCTGCCTGCCTGTTTCAGTCTGTCCTCGGCCAGTACGCAGACGCCTTCAAGGAATTCCGCCGATTTCTCCTGCCCGCTTCCTTTGCTCTGTTCCGCCTCTGATTCAGCCTGAAGGCTCCATCCCTCAAAATTCAACGCTGCATCCTGCTTTTCCTTTGCCTTGGCGTATACCAGTTCATTTCTGCCTGCATCAGGGTTATCTCTGGCCAGCGTCTTTAAGGGCAGCTCATCTCCATCTATCTGGGGATTACAGACATGGAAATAAAAGGCTCCCGCCGGAAGCAGAGACACATTTTCCTCTGAACCAGTGAGACTTTTTGCCAGCATCAAATAAGTAATAAGCTGCAAGCTCTGTCCATCGCTCAAATCCACCAGCGACAGCTTGCGGCTGCCGGTCTTATAATCGATTACCAGCACGTACTCCTGCCCATCCTCATCCTTCATTACATCCAGCCGGTCGATTATCCCGGTGAGGCGCAGGGAGATATCCTTCTCCAGCTTTAACTGACAGGCCTTTGCGGCGATACTTCGTCCGTCATAGGTGATGCCGCCCTCTTTACGCCCAAAGCTCAATTCAACGCCGCAGGGAACGAACTGGCTGCCTGACTTTGGATCGGTTAAATCCTTCAGCCTCTCGATTGCTATCTGAGCCGTAGTCTTTATCCGTTTCAGCAGGCCTTTCATCCTGTCATCCTGCATGAGGATTTTGTTCCGTACATCGGCAGCCGCCTTGTCCGTCAGTTCCTCCGCAAGTCTCGCGCTATCAAAGCTGGCTATATCTATGGTCTTCTTCAGCAATCCGCTGATGAAGTTTTCCATGACACTGTGAAGAAGCGTCCCTTTATCAGCCACTTCAAAACCATATTCCTCCCGTTTTTTCAGCTTTAATCCCCGCTGGGCAAAGTATTGGTACGGGCAGCCGTTGAAGCTCTCCAGAGAAGACACGCTGCCGGAAAGATAACGGTTCTTATCTGTTCCCTTCAAATAAAGGCGGCCAGCCAGCTTCGGAGTCAGACTGGTTTTGGCATCAGCAAACAGGCCAGCCTTTAGTTTCGCCAAAAGCTGACCGTCGGTTTTCTCTTTTACATAATTATATACCTGAACCCACAGCTCCTCGTCTTCCCTGATTCCCAGGTCAGGATCGTATTTTACAGACCCACCGGCTCCATCATTGACAGAGCCATTTTTCAGGGCTATCCGGCCCTTTATTTCCCTGAGGGCTCCGACCAGCTTTATCACTGACTGCCGGGAGTCAACCAGCTGCCAGGCACGAAGCCGGGGCGCCTGATTGCTTTCTTTATTTGTGCCGACTTCATTTAGATTACCGGCCTGAATAAGTCCCAAATCGTCTACCGTTATCTTTTCCCGCTTCAATTCAGGGATGATTTCCATTATCCGATGAGCTATATCAGAGGGCATAAGGGCATTACCGCTATCATCCATCAGCGCATAAGATACCCAGAGGTATTCCCTCATGCGGGTAAAGGCCCGATACAGGGTATATCTTTCCCAGAGAGGCTGTTCATCGTTATCCACATTGGGCATTGATACCCCCAGCGCCGAATTGATCAGACGGCGCTCCTCACGGGATAAAAATCCATTGGTGTCGCAGCCTCTTGGCATAAGTCCCGCATTGGCCCCCAAAACATAGACAGCTCTTATATTATCAAAGCTGTTGCTGTCCAATGAGGATATCGTCACATAGTCAAGCCCCGGCGGTACCAGAGAGAACTGTATCCGGCCAACGCCATCCTGAAGAAGCTGACGATACAGCTTCAAATTCCGGTCGTAATCATCATCCAGCACATTATTTCCCAATGCCTGCTTGAGTTCCTCCAGCAGACCCACCACCTGAGTCCACACTCGTTCATGGCGGCGGGAACGCTCCTGCTCTCCCGTTTCCGATTCTTCCCTTGCCCATCCTTCCAAGGTCTCAGGCACGTTCAGCTCAATGAGAAAGTCGTAAAGGATCCTGCTGATTTTACCCACAGTAAGGGAAGCTGCTCCCGCCTTTATTTTCCCCTCAAGCTCTATAAGGGGCTTCAGCGCCCTGTCCCTTATATCGTTTATTTCCTCCAGACAGCGCTTTTGCTCCTCCGGTATTTCCTTCCCTGCCCGTCTGCCCCGGTATGCTTCCCAGGGTGCAGTGCCAGTCCAGCGTCCTCTGCCATGGATGCCAAATTCAATAGCATAATTTTCCAGCCGATGGATCTCATCCCGGGAAGGCTGGAAAAAACCGGTTTTCAAAACCCGAAAAACATCCTCATAACGCCAGCCGCCCCGTTTACCGACAAAAATCTGCAATAGGGAAACAAGCAGCTCAGCCAAAGGATGGTCAATGGCAGAAATCTTTTCATCACAATAACAGGGGATCTCATAATCCCTCATGACCCGGATCAGAAGGAACCCATACTCCTCCATGTCTCTGGTCAGTATTGCAATATCGCCGTAATGGTAACCCCTGTCCCGGCATAGGCGGCGAATATCAGCCGCGGCCAGTTCAACCTCCCGCCTGCGGTTTGCGGCCTCAACCATTCTCAGACAGGATAAATCTACCTGACGGTTGACGGTTTCCCTGACAGGTGTAAAGGAAAACAGGTGCCTTTCCAAATCTTCAAAGGCTTTCCCGCCTTCTGGATGTTCTTGCGCCTCACTAAACCGGTAATTTTTCGTAAGAGCCGTCCACCTGGCCGGTTTTCCCAACGAACATACGCCATTTCTCGCTGTAAGCCGCCGGCAGGTGTCCTGCTGGCGCTGGAAGATGGTCAACTCTCTGCTGTAAATACTCTTTTCGTCCAATTCACCGGCCAGAGTAAGATGCAAGGGGCAGCCCCGGTTCATAACCGCCCGAAGAATCTCAACCTCTATGGGCTCAAAAAAGGCAAAGCCATCGACCCATACCTCGGCCCCCTGGAGGAAGCTGCTCCCGGGAATCTCCTCCAGCAGCTTTTGCATCAGGCGATGGTCATCGGAATACATCAACTGACCGTCTGCCGGATTTTCCAAGGACTTATCATAAAGAGAGGACAGTCTGTCCATGTCTTCTAACTTTTGCCGGATAGAATCCTCCTCTACAGGAAATTCCCCATCGGCCACGCGCTCCCGGTAATGCTCAAGCACCCCATAGCTTTTGAATTCCACCAGCAGGGAGGAAATTTCGCTGACAAACTCAGGCTGTTTCGCTCCCCGGCCAAAGCTTTTGAATTCATTCTCCATAAGGATCCGCTTGAGGATAAGCTGCCTGCCCAATTCTGAAAGCTCCGGCTCCTGAACCACGCCATCATAAGCCAAAACATGATAGGACAGGCGGCGGAAGCCCACTACAAAGGCCCGGATGAAGCCTCGGCCATTATTCTGCATCAGATTGCAGAGTTCTCTTTCCACCCGATAGGTTTCGTGCTCCGGCACGATGATAATAAGGGGAGCGCCCAAAGGCTCTCCCCTCATCTTATCTGCAATTTCCCTTAGGCACCGATAGGTCTTACCGGTCCCTGCCCTGCCGGAAATGATTTCAAAAAAACCGGCTCCTGTATCTTTTGACATCTATGCTACTCCGTGGATCATGTAAATATACAACCGCCTCATAGGCTCCCCTGTAGGTTGGCATGAGCGCTTAAGCCGCTGAAAGCGACTTTTAGCGCGAGCCATGCAAACTACTTAGAGAAGCCAAACATAGTGATGGCTGAAATTAGTAGTTTGTAGGAGCTGTCGCTGAAAGCGACTGAGGAGTGAAATTACAAATTTCTCAGCATTGTCTTTTCACCCCTCCGCCCTTCGGGCACCTCCCCTACAGGGGAGGCTATCAGACCGATTATATGTTACCCCTCCGGCACCTGCGGTGCCACCTCCCCTAAAGGGGAGGCTTAGAGGGAGCAGCTAATCCGTCTCATTGGCTCCTCTTTAGGGGAGACTTGGGATAAACATTCTATCTTCTCCGCAGGGCCTTGGGTTTTCCTAATACCTCTGAAGCAATAATGGCCGCCCGCAACTCCCTGGCTGTCAGCAAAACATCTTTTCCCGGCTTTTGTACCGGGCTTTCATCAGCAACGGGAATAGGTCCGGCTCCGCTATATTCCGACGGGGCCATCTCCCCTGAACAGCGGTTCCGCCCCTCATAGATAGAGCTTCCCCTTTCCGAGGCTTGACAGGCCTCGCGGCGCTCGTAAATATTACCGGTACCGTGAGCCTTTGTTTCGTGGTAAACATCGCCCTGATAGACACCACCCTGACGCTCTATCCGCGGGGCGTGACGCATCCGTGGTATCTCAAAGCCCAAATCATCTGACTGATTACCGTCTGGTATCATTTCAGCGTTATCTGTAACTGTATCCTGTCTTTCAGGAGTTCCTCCCCCTGATTCAATCCGCTGTTTCCCAAGCAGTCCTTTCACAATATGCAGCAGCATCATCATGAACAGGACAGGAAATATTAAAGCCGCTATGGATTCAGTCATAATTATTTACCATTTGGAGCAGTGTCCCCTTTTCCGGCAATCGCATCCCGCATATCGGTATCAGCCTTGATATTATTCAGGTTATAATAATCCATTACCCCAAGCTTCCCCTCCCGGAGAGCCTGTGCCATTGCATGGGGCACTTCAGCCTGAGCCTCCACCACCCTGGCTTCCATCTCCTGGGTATATGCCTTCATTTCCTGCTCCTTCGCCACCGCCATGGCCCGGCGTTCCTCGGCCTTTGCCTGGGCAATGCGCTTATCAGCCTCGGCCTGATCAGTCATAAGGGCCGCGCCGATATTTCTTCCTACGTCCACATCGGCAATATCAATGGACAAAATCTGGAAGGCAGTGCCTGCGTCAAGGCCCTTGCCCAAAACCACCTTGGAAATATCGTCAGGGCTTTCCAGTACGGCGGTATGGCTTTCGGCTGAACCAACGGTAGTGACGATACCTTCCCCAACCCGGGCGATTATGGTCGCTTCCCCAGCGCCGCCCACCAGCCGGTCAATATCTGCCCGGACAGTAACCCGGGCAACGATTTTCAGCTCGATACCATTCTTGGCAACGGCAGAGATTACCGGAGTCTCAATTACCTTGGGATTCACGCTCATCTGAACGGCTTCCAGAACATCCCGCCCCGCCAAGTCAATAGCCGCGCTCCGGGCAAAGGGCAATGGTATCTCGGCCCGATGGGCAGCGATGAGGGCATCTACCACATTGTCCACATCGCCACCGGCCAGGTAGTGGGCCTCCAGCTGGTTGACATTCACATCAAGACCGGCCTTATTCGCCTTGATAAGGGGCAGAACAATTTTCTCCGGAACAACCCGGCGAAGCCTCATGCCCACAAGATTAAATATGCTGATCCTGACCCCGGCCGCAATGGCAGAAATCCACAGCCCGATGGGAACAAAATGAAGAAACAGCATCACAGCGCCAATCAGGATAAAAAGGGAAACCACTCCCCCGCCAAATAAACTCATGACTAAAATGTCTCCTTTCAAGTTATCTCCTGCAATTAACTGCTTAACCACGGATGGTATATTTCAACATCCACCTGTCATTGTCCTGCTTGTGTGCGTCCAATGGAAACGAAAATATTTGGGGTGATAATAAAGGTCTGTTTTACCAGTACCTTCAATTATTCAAAAACGAAAAAACTCCCCTTGAGCGGCCAGGTCTTCCAGCTCCTGTCCACCCGAGGGGAGTAATCGTTTTTCGTGTATTCCTGTTACTTCAGGCGAGCCAGCAGCTCGGCTCCGTTATAGGCCGCCTTGCCGCCCAGCTGTTCCTCAATGCGGAGAAGCTGATTGTACTTTGCAACGCGCTCAGAGCGGTTGGGAGCGCCGGTTTTGATCTGACCGGCATTCATGGCAACTACCAGATCAGCAATCGTAACATCTTCCGTTTCACCGCTGCGATGGCTGACTACTGCCCGGAAGCCATTATTGGCCGCCAGCTGCATGGCTGCAATTGTCTCAGAGAGAGAACCGATCTGATTCAGCTTGATGAGAATCGCATTACCGGCGGTCAGCTCGATACCCTTCGCCAAACGCTTCGTATTGGTAACGAAGAGGTCGTCACCTACCAGCTGGAGGCGCTTGCCCAGCCTGGCGGTGAGCTTCTGCCAGCCTTCCCAGTCCTCTTCGTCAAGACCATCCTCAAGCGAAGCGATAGGATACTTGTCAGACAGCTTTGCCCAATGTTCGATGAGCTCATCGGTAGTAAATTCAGTCCCCTGCTTCGGCAGCTTGTAGGTACCCGGCTTTTCGCCCTTCCACTCACTGGCAGCAGCATCGATGGCCAGGACAAAATCCTTGCCCGGAGTATAGCCAGCCTTCTCAATGGCTTTCATGATGTATTCGATGCACTCTTCATCAGTTTTAAGGTTTGGCGCAAAACCGCCCTCATCGCCCACAGAGGTGGCCAACCCTTCTGCCTTCAGCAGACCCTGAAGAGCATGGAAAACCTCGGTGCACCAGCGAAGACCCTCAGCAAAATTGGGGGCTCCGGCAGGCATGATCATGAATTCCTGGGTATCGACAGTATTGGCGGCATGAGCGCCACCGTTCAGAATATTCATCATTGGCACCGGCAAAACATTGGCCGCGGTACCGCCGAGGAAACGATAGAGGGGCAAACCGGCAGACTGAGCCGCCGCCTTGGCAACAGCCAAAGAAACAGCTAGAATAGCATTCGCGCCCAGCCTGGACTTATCCTCGGTGCCATCAAGGGCGAGCATCGCCTGATCAACAGCATAGACGTCACTTGCATCCAAGCCCACAATGGCTTCGGCGATAGGCCCGTTTACATTGGCCACGGCCTTCAGCACGCCCTTTCCCACATAACGGGACTTATCACCATCCCGGAGCTCGAGAGCTTCAAACTGACCGGTAGATGCCCCGGAAGGGGATGCGGCGCGTCCCATGCTGCCGTCAGCGAGGAACACCTCTGCTTCAACAGTAGGGTTGGCGCGGGAATCCACAATCTGACGACCAATGACCTTTACGATTTTTGTTGCTTCCATTGAACTGCCTCCTAAAGTTTCATAAAATCAGTCAAAATTCCACAGATTTCTCGACACACTTTGCTCGTTATAGTTTACCACATTCCCACAATAATTTCATCAATATTGGGGATATTTTAAGAAAATTTCAACCAATCAAAACCACCGGTTGAACCGGTGGTTTGAACAAGCCCTATAAGG
>CAJTSO010000038.1:11711-18879 GCA_910579115.1 uncultured Selenomonadaceae bacterium | reverse complement strand
GAGGGGAGTTTTCGCCGTTCAGGCCGAGGCCGTCCTGTTTAACTTGTCTTATTCCTTTGACTGCTGGCCTTCCTGCGCCGCCTCGGCTTCCTTTTGGGCCCGGATCACGCTCTCGTTGAACATAGAAAAATCCGGTTCATAATTGGGGTCGGTGTAGGGAGATTTCTCAAAGCGGCCGCCGCCCCGGCTGCCCCTGAAGCCGCCGCTGCGTCCACCCCGGAAGCCACTGCGTCCGCTGCGTCCGCTGTGTCCGCTGCGAAAACCGCCGCGGCCCCGGTAGTTCTCCTGCTCCTCAGTCCCAGCAGTGTCATGACCCCTTTGGGGAGCCTCGTACCCTCTCTCCGCCGGTTCCGCCGGCTCGTAGCCGAAGGCCTCCTCGAAGGTCCGCTTCGGGGGACGGGAGCCGCGGCCAACCGGTCCTCTTCTGTTATAGCCGCCATAGGAATTATTTGGTTCGATGACTACCTTGCGGTGGGGCTCGTCCCCATAGCTGTAGGTCTTGACCCGGTCGTTGTCCTGGAGGGTCAGGTGGATGATCTTGCGCTCATGGCAGTTCATGGGCTCAAGCATGATTTTTTCGCCGGTCCGGCAGGATTTGTCCGCCAGGCGCTTTGCCAAAACGCGGAGTGTCTCCTCCCGGCGGGACCGGTAGTCCTCAATATCGATAAAAATCCGGCGGCGATTCTCGTTGATGCCGCAGTTGGCCGCCAGATTGGTCAGGTACTGGAGGCTGTCCAACGTCTGGCCATGCTTGCCGATAAGAACCCCCAAATTTTCCCCGATAAGGTGGATGGTGGCGATCTCCTCGTCATCGGTAACCGTAAGGTCCACGGGAAGATTCATCAGGCGGAAGACGTTGCGGAGAAAGGCCTCGGCTGTTTCAACGACGCTGAGCTCCTTCATGGTGACCCGTACCTTGGCGTCGGTACCGCCGAAAAGCCCCAGAAATCCGGGCTTCGGCTCGATAATTACTTCCATTTCGGTCTGTTCACGGCTGACTCCCAGCTCCCTGAGAGCGTTTTCATAAGCTGCTTCCACAGTCTTGCCGGTAGCTTCAATAATTGCTGCCATTTACTATCCTCGCTAAATATTACTTGTTCTTCTTCGGACGCTTAAATTTCTTTATCCTGCGCTCCCTGCTCCTGTTTTTGGAATCGTTTGTCTCTTCAACCGCTTTTCCCCCGGCGGCCGCTTCTTCCTTTTCCGCAGGCTTTTCTCCTTTTGGGGAAATATCCTGACGGTTCATCCACCACTGCTGGACAATCTGGACGACGTTCATGGTCACCCAGTACACGATGAGGCCGGCCGCGAACTGAAGGCTGATATAGCCGATGAACAACGGCATGATGATGGTCATGTACTTGAGGGATTTATTGCCCTCCGCCGCCGTCTGGGCCGATACGATATAGGTGGTGGCGGCGGAAAGTACCGGAAGGATGTAGGTAGGATCCGGCTCGGAAAGGTTGGCAACCCAGAGGAAGCTGGGGTCCCCTTCGTAGGTAAGGGATTGCAGCGCGTAGTAGACCGCCATGAGCACGGGCATCTGGATGAGCATGGGCAGGCAGCCGTCCAGGGGGCTGACGCCCAGCTCCGCGTACAGCTCCTTCAGCTTCTCCTGCATGAGCATGGGGTCATTTTTGTACTGCTCCTGAATCTTCTTTATTCTCGGCTGGAGGGAGCCCATCGCTTTCATGGATCTGACCTGCTTGACGGTAAGGGGGTACATGGCGCATTTGATCACGATGGTAAAGAGTATGATGGCCAGGCCGTAGCTTGGCACGCCGGCCGCGCCGGCGGTTTTGTAGAAAAGCTCGATAATGCCTGCCACAAGGCGGGCAACGGGATCAAAGATTCCTGAAAAATCCAAAAAATCACATCCTGAATTTGATGAGGGGTAAATCCGAAATTACTTCTCTGTTACGGTAAACAGTCTGTCTCTGCTCCGGTCACGGCACAGGGTCGTAGCCGGAAGGTCCGAAAGGCCGGCAACGGGAAATTCTCTTCAGGGCCAGCCAGCCGCCCTTTGCCGCCCCGTATCGCCCGATAGCGGTGAGAGCGTACTCTGAGCAGGTTGGATAAAAGCGGCAGCAGGGGGCCTTCAGAGGAGAAATACAGCTTCGATAAAACCGAATGATTGCGATGAGTATTACTTTAGCCATATCCTTCACTTCAAAAGCGCTGTCTTTTTCAGCAGATACCTCAGCTCCCGGCGGATCTCCGCCGAATGGGCAGTAACCGCTCCGGGGCGGCCGATGAGCATCAGGGACCAGCCGTCGGCCACGGTTTCCTGCTCCAGGCGGAAAGCCTCCCTGAGGAGGCGCTTCACCCTGTTGCGGATCACGGCGCAGCCCAGCTTTTTCCCGGCTGCTACAGCCAGCTTGGCGGGGAGCTTTGAATATTCCAATATCACGGACTCACGGACGGATTTTTTCACGCCGGGGTTCTCCGGGCCGCGCTTTAAGGCGCGAAGTATTATATATCGTCCGGCGGCTCCTTTTCCCTTTGTGTAGACAAGCTGAAATTCACTTTTCTTCTTTATCATGCGCCGGCGGGGTAAAGTGAGTTTTTTCATAGGGTCGACCGGTGTCTGTCTCCTAAAAAAAGAAGGGGTGGCTCCACCCCTTTCCATCATGCGGACAGCTTCTCTCTGCCCTTCTTGCGACGGGCCGCGAGCACCTGACGACCGCCCTTGGTCTTCATGCGCGCACGGAAACCATGATTCATCTTACGCTTATGGTTGTTCGGCTGATAAGTTCTCTTCACGGCGAATGCCTCCTTCTCCTTCTATTTTTGGGCATAAAATCCCGCTATCAATCACAATAAACGATTCTAGCCGGTAGACATTATATAAAATCCGGCGGCTCTTTGTCAACCACTATATGTTGTGGCGACGGGGCGGGTGAAATACAATATAGAGCGGAAAAAAATCCTGCATGCCTCCCCTGGAGGGGAGCCTGTGAGATTGAGAGATGCTTTAGTAATGCCCCCGTCCTAATTTTCCGCATAACCCCTAAGTCACCAGTCCTCCGGGGGCGGCTCCGGTGCCTCCTCCAGCACGTAAATATCCACGTCCTGACGGCCCCAATCGCAGGATTCCTCGTAGGTATCCATGCAGAGATCCACGATGTTGCCCACCACGGCGGTGCCGATGTCGGCGGCGATGCCGATGCCATAGCCCGGTATCCAGAGCTTCGTCCCCAGGGGAATGAAGTCCGGGTCAACGGCCACGGAGCCCTGACGGGCAGGATAACCCAGGTAGGTGGAGTCCTCCGGGTCAGCGCTGTAGGCCACCGTATCGCAGGCGAGAATCTTCACATACCGCTTGAGGCCCTCGTCGGTCATGACGGTCTGCTTAGTGCCTTTGACGACCACCTTCTCCACCGGCTGCTTCAATATCTCCCGGTGAAGCTCCGCCATGACCTTCCCGCCGGCTGCCACCTGCACCACCCTGGCCAGCCCCTTTTCCCCCGGGCTGGTTACCTGGCTGACCCCGAAATCCATTTCCCGGTCCTCAAGGAAGCGGACAGGGGGCTCGATTTCTATTTCTTCCTGCTTCAGCTCCTGATCGCCCGTGAGGACATAGACATCCAGGCCGTCGGTAACGGGTTCCTTGTAGCCGGGATAGGTCCGATGGCGCTCATGCTTTATCTTCAGCTTTTTCAGGGCTTTGCCCACCGTTTCCTTATCCGTCGTCAGCTTTTCCACCTTGCCGCCCATGTGCAGAACGAAGGTTTTCTGTTCCTTCTCCGGCCGCTCATTATTGGAAAAACCGCAAAACACCAGCGCCGCCACCAGCAAAAGCGCTACGGCCCCCAGGTGCAGAAAATTCCGTCTCTTTTCATTTTTGATCATTCGTACCTCCAAAATTTTTTTGTCTTACCCTATCTTACTTTGACCTTCCAAGCTCCCCTTCAATGGTTTCCTTCAAAAGGCCGGCATACTGCTCCACCCCATCATCGTTGGGGTGAACCCCGTCCCCGGACAGCCACTCCGGATGGCCGCTGACCAGGCCGTGCCAGTCCACCATCCTGACGTTTGGCCAGCGGCCCGGCATGGCGGCGATATAGTCATTGTTGGGCTTTATCCAGTCGATATCCTCCCCGTAGGTATTCACCCAAAAAACCCGGCGGTCCTTCAGCAGTTCCAGCAGGGCCACGGTCTGCTCCTCGTAGCGCTCCGCCCCGCAGATGGGGCCGTTGGTCCCCAGGGCGATCACCACGATATTCCCCAGCCGGCCCGCCGCCAGCAGCTCCTCCGCCACCGGTATGCCGCCTCCTACGTACCGGCAGACGTCCGCGTCAATGTAGCAGTCAGGCAGGGCCCGCTTTATGGCCCGGGCGGAGCCCAGCATTACCGAATCCCCGATGCAGATGATCCCGGAGGGGATTGCCGCCCCTTCCCCGGGTTCGACAAGTCCGGCAGCCCCGACCGGTTCGACCGGTTTCTTCTCTATCGGGGCAGGCACGGCCTCATGTATCCTGCCGGGCTTATCAGGCTGACCAATCTTATCGGCCTTACGGGGCTTTTCCGGCTCACCCTCCGCCCCTGGCTGCCTTTCTTCCCTTTTATTATCAGCCGCCCCCACAGTCTGCCCCTGCTTCTGCTGACGGAGGAGGGCGGCATTATCCGCCAGCCGGGCCCGCAGATAATCGGTATCCGCCGCCCTCTGCCAGGGAGCCAGAGCCAGGCCATAGGTCCCCCAGGCCATCATTACCGCCGCCGCCACGGCGGATACCTTCTCCATGGTACGGCTTTTTTCTGAATTTTTCCTAACAAAAATCCCCGAAAGTCCCCGCTCCGCCTTGTCCGTAAGCACCGCCAGCCCGATCATGGCTCCGATTTCCCCGGCCCCGGCGGCCCAGGTCCCCGCGGTTTCCACCTTCAGCCCCAGCTGAGGGGCCAGGACAATCACCGGATACTGCCAGAGGAAAATCCCGTAGCTGTATTTGCCGAGAAACCGGATGGCGCCGTTTTCAAAGAATCCTCCCAAAGGCGCCCGCTCCCGCGCTGTCAGCCAGACCAAAAGGCAGAAGACCCCCGACAGGGCCCCCATTCCCCCCTGATAAAGGAAGGAACCGCTTCCCTCCACAAGGGCGAAGGCCCCGAGGGTGAGGAGCACCAGCAGCCCGTAGACCAGGACCGCCAGCCGCGAGGGTTTCCTCCGGTAATTATTCCCCGGAGAGCGGGAAATAAGCTCCCCGGCTCCCCGGTAAAAACCCAGGGCCGCCCCCAGCAGCAGATCGTAGATGCGGCCGGCAGTGCCGTAGTAGAGGGCCGTCACGTCCTGCCCCGGGTCGGCGGCGAATGCTTTGGGGATATACCCGGCCAGCACCAGCCCCACCAGAGCCAGCAGCAGCGCCCCCTCCTTCTTCCCGCAGCCGGCCGCGATGCCCCGGTACAGAAAGAAGATAAAGGGAAAAGCCAGGCAGAACTGAAGCTCGATCCCCAAAAACCACATATGGGTAAAGGGGTCAGCCCCGGTAAGGCGGGTGAAATAATCCGCGTTTTGCGCCGCCTGCCAGAAATTATTGTAGCCCCCGAAAATAGAGAGCACCTCCGGCCCCATGCCCCTGAGAAGGCGGGGCGCTGCCAGCTGGCACGCCCCCAGAGTGGCCAGGGAGGGATAGATCCGCCCCAGCCGCCGCCGGTAATAATCCCAAAGATACGAACCAAAGTGAAAGGGACGATTCCCCTCAAGGAGCTTTGCCCCGCCGTAAGCTGCCAGAAAGCCGCTGAGAATGAAAAAAATATTTACTCCCAGGAAGCCCCCCGGCGCCAAATCGGGGAATACGTGGAAAAGGGTCACCCCGCTTATGGCCAGACTGCGGAGCCAGTCAACCCCCGCCAGCCGCCCGGAGTTTTCCCCTGGGTTCCCCTTTGCCCCATCCTTGTATTCCAACGGATCAGTACCCCATTTCCTCCAGCAGCTCGATAGTGCCCAAAACCAGCTTCGGGCAGAAGGTATGATGAAGATTCTGCCCCTTGTACTCATCGCCGGCGCTGGCCGCCGCCAAAAGCTCCTGACACTTCATGGAGCCGTACCGCTCCCGGAATGCCTTGCCGAAAGCGATTGTATCCGCGTAGCAGGCGGCCTTCCGGTCAGTCTCCTCCGGGCTGGCATTGCCCGCCTTCATGCTCAGGGCAAAAAGGCCGCCGGTAACTGCCCCGCAGACATCACCCTGCCGCATACCGCCGCCGAAGCTGCACATGAATTGATGGGCCCTGGCCTCATCCTCTCCGAATTTTCCGGCAAAATAAACCGCCATAATCTGGGCGCAGTTGCTGCCAGCCTTAAACTGGCCGGCAATCTGTTCCAGAGTTGCATTTTGCGCCATCGTAATTCTCCTTTTAGAACATTCCGCAGCTAAAATTTGGAGTTTATTGTAAACTAATTGATGTTTTTTTGCAAATTTAACGGTGGAGTATAACATTCACCCTCTCAGTCAGTCCTGACGGACTGTCAGCTCTTACAGAGGCAGAGCCAAGGCAGAGCGTTCTTGCCTCTACCTCCAGTAGAGGCGGCGCATCGTCAAATGTGCCGGAGATGGCATGAGAATTTGCCTTGCAATTTCCTGAAAGACTGCATTATAATGAAACTTGTTTACCCTGCGTTTTTATTCGACCAGCGTTTCAATGAAGGGAGCAGTATATATGAAAATCGGCAATATGGAATTTGACAACTACCTGAAGCAGTACCCCAACAAGGAGGGCTTTTTCGGCCCCTACGGCGGCGCTTTTATCCCGGAGGAGCTGAAAGCCCCCATGGCGGAAATCACCGAAGCCTACTTCAAAATCGCCAAATCCCGGAAATTTATCGCCGAACTCCGCCGCATCCGGAAGGAGTTTCAGGGCCGCCCCACCCCCATTTCCCACCTGGAGCGGCTTTCCAACAGCCTGGGCAACGTGCAGATCTACGCCAAGCGTGAGGATCTGAACCACAGCGGCGCCCACAAGCTGAACCACTGCATGGGGGAAGCTCTCCTGGCCAAGTACATGGGCAAAAAGAAAATCATCGCTGAAACCGGCGCCGGCCAGCACGGGGTGGCCCTGGCCACCGCCGCCGCCTACTTTGGCCTCGACTGCGACATCTACATGGGCTCCGTGGACATCAAAAAGCAGGCCCCCAACGTGGCCCGCATGAAAATCCTGGGGGCCAGAGTAGTGGAGG
>CAJTSO010000038.1:11247-11695 GCA_910579115.1 uncultured Selenomonadaceae bacterium | reverse complement strand
CGGCCTCGCTACCCTGAAGGAAGCCGTGGACGCCGCCTTTGAAGCCTATATGAAGGAATACAGGGACTGCATTTACTGCATCGGCTCCGTGGTAGGCCCCCATCCCTTCCCCATGATGGTTCGGGACTTCCAGCACGTGGTGGGGGAAGAAGCCCGGGCCCAGTTCCTGGAAATGACCGGCGAGCTGCCGGATACCATCGTGGCCTGCGTCGGAGGCGGCTCCAACGCGGCCGGCTTCTTCTCCGGCTTCATCAATGACCCGGTGGAAATCATCGGGGTGGAGCCTTTGGGCCGGGGCCCAAAGCTTGGGGACCATGCCGCCAGCCTCAGCTACGGCGCCGAAGGGATCATGCACGGCTTCAACTCCATCATGCTGAAGGATGAAAAGGGCGACCCGGCTCCCGTATACTCCGTGGCCAGCGGTCTTGACTACCCCTCCTCCGGCCCG
>CAJTSO010000038.1:0-11236 GCA_910579115.1 uncultured Selenomonadaceae bacterium | reverse complement strand
AGCACGCCTACTGGAAGCAGCTGGGCCGGGTAAAATACGACCTGGCGGACGACGATGCTTCCATCGATGCCTTCTTCCGCCTCTCCCGCCTCGAGGGGATCATCCCCGCCATCGAAAGCAGCCACGCCCTCGCTTACGCCATGAAGCTGGCCGGGGAGCGGGATCACGGCTCCATTCTGGTAAACATCTCCGGTCGGGGAGACAAGGATATGGACTTCGTGATCGAGCATTACGGAATCCCTGAAAAATAACCGGTAGCTATGCTTTAACAATAGCGGGGTAATAAAAATTTTACCCTCTCAGTCAGTCCTGACGGACTGCCAGCTCTTACAAACTATTAAGCTCTGCCATCGCTACGCTCGGCAGTCGCTAAGTAGTTTGCATGGCTCGCACACCCCTCAGGCTCCTGCGGAGCCAGCTCCCCTTGAGGGGAGCCTATGAGACGGATTAGCAGTTGCTGCTTTCAGCGGCTTGAGTGCTCATGCCAACCCAGAGGGAGAGCCAGGGTGGCTTCTTGCCTTTCCCTTTGGGAGAGCTGGCGCATCGTCCAAATGTGCCGGAGAGGGTTCTTGCCTCTCCCCTGTAGGTTGCCAAAAGCAAAGGCGCCGGGGAAAGATGATCCTTCATCTTTCCCCGGCGCCTTTGCTTATCCAAAATCCCGCTCTATCTTCTCCCCCGGCTCAGAGCCCCCGGCGTATGTTGGCAGTATTTTCCGCGTGCTTCAGGAAAATGTACAGCTGGCAGGTTTTGGTGGACCGGTTTATTCTACAACCCAACAGGACCCGGCCCGATTCCAGGTGTTCCCTTCTGACGATGGTACACTCGGCTTTTACGGGATAACTGACATCCTGTACCATATCGTCAAACCGTATTTCCACTTTTTTCCCAAGGAATATTGCATCCTCTTCGTTCATGGAAAAAGCCACGCCCCCGGAGTTGATATTTTCATATTTCGCATTGTAGCGCTTTTGAGCCCTCAGGTCTATCACCGTTCCCGGCAGATTCAGCTCCACGCGGACATCGTTTCTTCTCTCGGCGGAGTGGGAATGGAGGCCCAGGATGTTTTTCGCCTGAACCTGATAATAAATTTTCCCTTCATATTCGATTTTCCGCAAATCTATATTCGACCAGCCAACCCGCTCTCCGGTACCGGGGTCAACATAGAAAAGGTCAACCACTATATCGGATCTTCTCACATCCGCCAGCCCGATGGTATTCCCTTTGTAACGAAAGGGCTTTATCAGCGGCCCGCTGTCCGCCATACCCACGATGGTGGCGCTGAACTCCAGGGTTTTCTCCTGCCATCTGAAGGTCAAGTTTGCTTTCTGACCGGGGACTATCTTATTGAGGTGCATTTATTTTCCTCCTTAATCTCCCTGATCGGGAATCGATACAACTAACCGCCAATGAGAAGAGCGCGCCCTTCGTTTTACTGCCAGCTCTTCGCCTGGCGGATGGCGGCCTGTTCCTCATCGGTAAGGGGGTAGGTGCTGGCCCCGTTCTTTATGGGCTTCGCATAGCTGCGGGAATCATTCCGGCTGAAAATACTGGAAAAGACTACCCCATCGTCGTTCTGGTTCAGCAGGGCCACGGCGTAGCTCAGGTCGCTGCCGGTATCGGAAAAGGCGGAAAAACGAACGATGCCGATCCGGTTCACCGACAGGTTCAGCAGGTCAGAAAGCCGTTTTTGCTCGTCCCGGATGTCCATATTGTCCTCCGCCACCCGGTCGGTTTTGGCGATGTGCCCCATGAGCATCGATTCAAAGTCCCCGCCCGTCTGCTCCCCGGTCATCATCTGATCGTAGCGTTTCCGCAGGCCCGACAGGGAGACCTGGAGGCAGATGTTCCACAGGATCAGCAGGGTGCAGAGTCCCGCCAGCCCGGCTACTATATGTATAAGATTAGCTTTGATAAGCTCCAATTTCCCTTACTCCTCTCAAACGGTAAATTTCCGGCTGGCCGCCCGGAGGGCGTCTTTCTTCCGCTCAACGTCCTGTTCACGGCGGTCCCCTAAGATGCCCAATACCCGCTCAAGCTCCTCCCGGGAGGAAACCTCTATCTCGATGCGGCTCTTTTTCTGCCCCAGCTTAATGCGGGCCATGGTTCCCAGGTACAGCTTCAGCCGGTCCTCGCTTTCCTTCAGGAACAGCTCGTCCGCTCCGGCAAGACTGGGATTTCCTTTTTCTTCCTTTTCTTCCCCGGCCTTTTTCTCCATGGCAGCGATCCGGTTGCAGAGGGCTTCCGCGGCCCTGGCCGAAAGCCCCTTGGCGATGATTTCCTCCGCGGCGGAAATCCGGTTTTCCTCCTTGCCGATGGCCAGAATCGGCCGGGCATTGCCCACCGTGAGAGTTCCTGCCTCCAGGGCTTCGATGGCCACAGCCGGCAGCTCCAGCAGGCGGACCAGGTTGGCGATGAGGGAGCGGCTCCGGCCCACCCGGAGGGAAAGCTTTTCCTGGGTGAGTCCGTAGGCTTCCATGAGGGTAACGTAGGCTTTGGCTTCCTCAATTGGAGTGAGATCCCGGCGCTGGATGTTTTCGATGAGGGCGATTTCACTCTTTTCCTCATCGCCGTACTCCCGGATAACGGCGGGAACGGTTTTCAGCCCGGCGATTTTCGCCGCCCGGCAGCGGCGTTCACCGGCCACCAGCTCGTATTGTTCCCCCTCCGGCAGCTTCCGGAGAATCACCGGCGTCACCACCCCGTGGAGCATAATTGAGGCCGCCAGCTCCTTCATGGCCCCTTCCTCAAAGGTTTTCCGGGGCTGATCACCGGCGGCGGTGATTTTATCCAGCTCCACCTCCAGGGGAGCTCCCCCGGTTTTTGGGGGCTCCTCCTTCGGGAGAGCGGCGGTTTTTTTATTGCCGAACAACGCGTCCAGACCCTTGCCCAGACCCCTGTTTTTACCTGCCACGGTTAATAACCTCCTCCGCCAGGTCAAGATATGCCTCGCTGCCCTTATTTGACGGATCGTGAACCAGCACCGGCATTCCGAAGCTGGGGGCCTCGGCAATGCGGACGGAACGGGGAATCACCGTGTCGTACACCTCGTCGGGATACAGAATCCTGACTCCCTCCGCCACGTCGGTGGTGAGCTTCGCCCGGCTGTCGTACATGGTCAGCAGGATACCGTCGATCTTTATTTTCGGATTCAGAAATTTCTTCACGCTTTCGTTGATGGTCCGCACCAGCAGGGACAGACCCTCAACGGCATAGTACTCGCACTGGAGGGGGACCAGGACCCCGTCGGCGGCGGTGAGGGCGTTTACCGCCACCATACCCAGAGAGGGAGGGCAGTCTATCAGGACGTAGTTGTAACGACTCTGAGCTTCGGCGATGCTGTCTCTCAGCAGGATGAACCGGTCCGCCTCCGAAAGCTTGGCCAGCTCCACCTCCGCTCCGGCCATTTCCCGGCTGCCGGCGATCAGGTCGAAATCGTACCGGGTGGTAATCACCGCCGCCGGAAAGGATATATCGCCGCTCATCAGGTCATAGATGGAGGCCTTCACGGTGTCATGGCTGAATCCCGCGCCGCTGGTGGCATTGCACTGGGCGTCGCAGTCGATGAGCAGGACCTTCTGCCCCAGCCTGCCCAGGGCGCAGGCCAGATTTACCGCCGTGGTGGTCTTACCCACCCCGCCCTTCTGGTTGACGATGGCAATGGTGCGGCAACCATCCGGCTGAGGCATGGCGACCACCTTCCGCACAGGTTTTTTTGCTGTTTTCTTGCGGGGAGCAGACTTATTCGGCTTCTGCCCCGCCCGTTTGTCAGTCTCAGCCATGATGCTTCTTCCTGTCCCTTATTCCATAAATTGCCGCCGCCTGGTTAAAGGAGCGTAAATCTTTTTAGTCGTTATCTCCGTCATTTTATCACAAAAGGCTTTTCATGGGAATTTATTTGAAAAATTTAATCCCCTGCCCCAAAAATTCCCTCAAAAAACCGCCGGCCGGTCAGATTGGCTCCGCCAGCCGAGCCATCCCTCTGTCCTCAAAGGAAACCCGTCCCATCAACAGATCCGTCAGCTCCCCCCTGACCTTTTCCAGCTTCTCCGGCTCCAGCAGCAGCTCCGCCGTAACCTCCGCCCCGTAGGCCGTGCCGGCCAGCCGCAGCTCCTGCTTCCGCAGGAAGCTCTCCAGGGCGCTGTAAAGACTGTAGCCGCAGGTCACCGCCAGGCGGCTGTACTCCCCCACCGCCAGCCGCCGGGCCCCGTTCACCGCCAGCACCGCCGCGTCCCCATAGGCCCGGGCGAGGCCCGCCGCCCCCAGCTTGATGCCGCCGAAGTAGCGGGTCACCACGCAGGCCACGCCAGTAAGACGATTTTTGGCCAGCACCGACAATACCGGCTGTCCCGCCGTCCCTCCCGGTTCTCCGTCGTCGCTGGACTTCCGCCTGTCCCCTGCCGGGGTGAGGATCCAGGCGGAAGGATTGTGGCGGGCGTCATGAAATTCCTTCTTCACCGCCGCCACAAATTCCTTAGCCGCCGCCTCCGTCTCCACGGGGGCCAGGCTGGCAATGAACCGGGAGCGCTTGATTATCAGCTCCCGCCGCACAGGAGCGGCGATTGTGATGTATGACATAAACTCACCCTGTCAATTAAAGTAATTGGTTGCAGAAGGGCTTTGGCAACTGCCCTCTCTGTCATGGTCTGACGCCATGACACCTCTGCCAAAGGGAGAGGCAAACGCCCTCTCCGGCACGTCTGACTGACTGAGAGGGAAAACAGGTCCCCTCCAGGGAAGCTGTCAGCGAAGCTGACTGAGGGGTGGCAAAACCGGTCAGCCCCCGTTGGTCCCCTCCCCGTTCCAGTATAGCGGGAAACGGCGGAATTTACAATGCTGAAAGGGCTGGTGACGGCGTTGCACCTCATAGCCGGCCTTGTATTTTGTATACTATTTGAAAAATAACTGAAAAGGGAGTATCATACGAATTGTCCTTATAAATTTTATAATGCTTAACGGAGAAATTTTTATGGCTGACAACGAACAATTGAAACGGGCCGCCTTCGCCGCCATCGACGAAGGAGCGGCCGGCCTGGAGCAATACGCCGCCAGCGTGGCCCGGGAGCCGGAATTCGGCTTTAAGGAATTCAAGACGGCGGAAAAGGTCAAGGCCCAGTTTGAAAAGCTGGGGATTCCCTACCGCTCGGAGCTGGCCATCACCGGCGTCAAGGGCGAGCTGAAGGGCGGCTCCCCCGGCCCCACCATCGCCATCCTGGGGGAGCTGGACGCCATGGGCTGCCCCGAGCATCCCCTGGCCGACCCCGACACAGGCGCGGCCCACCTGCGGCCACCACATCCAGCAAGCGGCGATGCTGGCCGCCGCCTGCGGGCTGGCCCGCTCCGGCGTGATGAAGGAGCTGGCCGGGCGGGTGGTATTCTTCGCCGTTCCGGCGGAGGAGTACGTGCAGATCGCCTACCGGAAAAAGCTGGTGGAAGCGGGCAAAATCCATTATATCCACGGCAAGGGCCAGCTCATCTACGAGGGCGAATTTGACGACATCCACATGGCCATGCAGATCCATTCCCAGAAAAACTGCCCCCAGCCCACGGTGGCCATCGGCCAGAGCAGCAACGGCTTCATCGGCAAGACCATCCGCTACATCGGTAAGACCGCCCACGCCGCCGACGCCCCTGACCAGGGCGTCAACGCCCTCAACGCGGCGATCCTTGGCCTCATGGGCATCAACGCCCTGCGGGAAACCTTCCGGGAGGCCGATCACATCCGGGTCCATCCCATAATCACCAAAGGCGGCGATCTGGTCAACAACATCCCCGACGACGTGCGGATCGAAACCTACGTCCGGGGCGCCACCATGGAGGCCATCGACCGGACCCATAAAAGGGTTGACGCAGCTCTCAAGGCGGGGGGCATGGCCAACGGCGCCCGGGTGGAGATCGACACCCTGCCGGGCCAGCTGCCCCTCATCTGCAACGGCCCGCTGAACGACCTCTTCGCCGCCAACGCCCAAGGAGTGCTTCCCGGCGTAAAGCTGGTGGACGCCGGTCACTTCAGCGCCTCCACGGACATGGGGGACGTTTCCCATCTGATGCCGGCCATCCACCCCTTTATCGGCGGCACGGACGGTATCCTCCACGGCGCCGGTTTCAAGGTCGTTGACTTCAACGCGGCGGCGCTCCTGCCGGGCAAAACCTTCGCCGGTATGGTCATCGACCTTTTAAGCGATGGAGCCGCCCGGGCGAAGGAAATCCTCCGGGACTACAAACCAGCCCTGACCAAAGACGAATATATCGCCAAACTCGACAGCTATTTCAGTAAGGGGGAAGATCAATGAAAAATTTCAAGCTCCACGGCATAATAATCTGCCTGATAATCATCGCCGAGCTCATCGGCGTCAAAGCCTTCAGCCTGGGCCCCGGCAAGGTGGTGCTGCTGCCCATGCTTTACGCCCTGATTCTGGGCATTTTCACCACACCCACATTTTTGAAAATAACCAACCAGAAGGACATGGAGGACGCGGGCTCCCTCATCGGCCTGACCCTGATGCTGTTAATGGCCCGCTACGGCACCCTGGTGGGCCCCACCCTGCCGAAAATCATCAGCGCGGGCCCGGCCCTGCTTCTACAGGAGTTCGGCAACCTGGGCACCTGCTTTTTGGGAGTGGCCGTCGCCGTATTCCTGGGCCTGAAGCGTGAGACTATCGGCGCCGCCCACTCCATCGCCCGGGAGCCAAACGTGGCCCTCATCGGCGAGCGCTTCGGCCTGGACGGCCCCGAAGGCCGGGGCGTTATGGGCGTGTACATCTCCGGCACCGTGTTCGGCACCATCTTCTTCGGACTCATGGCCAGCGTATTCGCCGGTCTGAATATCTTCCACCCCTACGCCCTGGCCATGGCCTCGGGAGTGGGCAGCGCCAGCATGATGACCGCCGCCGTGGGCTCCCTCTCCGTCATGTATCCCCAAATGGCGGATCAGCTGGCCGCCTTCGGCGCCGCCAGCAATATGCTCTCGGGCCTGGACGGCATCTATATGTCCATCTGGCTGGCCTTGCCCCTGACGGAATTTTTGTACAGAAAATTCTGCATTTTGAAATACGGGCATGAGCTGACGGAAAAGGAGGAAGGGAAATGAAACAGTATAATCTGGCCGAAACATTTATTATTCTGCTTTTGATCGGCATCATGTCCATGGTCAGCAACACCCTGTCCAGCAGCGTGGGCATCCTGGAGGGCATCCCCGGCCTGCTGATCCTGGTAGCCATCGCCATGGCGGGCATCCTCATGGGCAAATATATGCCGGGCAATATCCCCGCCGTGGCCTACGTGGTCACTCTCGGCTGTATTTTGACTTATCCGGGCTTTCCCGGCTCCGACATCATCAATCTCTACATGAAAAAGGTCGGCTTCGTCTCCCTCTGCACCGTTATTCTGGCTTACGCAGGCGTTTCCATCGGCAAGGATATGGACGCCTTTAAGCATACGGGCTGGCGGATAATCGTCCTCAGCTGCATCATCTTCGTCGGCACCTACCTGGGCTCCGCCGTCATCGCTCAATTCGTCCTGAAGGCCATCGGCCAAATTTGATAGGGTAAAAAAACCGCAAAAAAACAAAACCGGCTTTGCTCGTTAAAAGAAGCAAAGCCGGTTTTTTTGCCCGTCAGCGCCAGTTTATTTTAGCGGCGAGTGGAGGCCACAGCCCAGAGTCTCCCCTGTAGGTGAGGTACACCGAAGGTGCCGGATGGGTGACAGATTAGGTAGGCGGCCATTTTATTTCACCTCTCAGGCGGCTACGCCGCCAGCTCCCCTGAAGTGGGAGTCGATTAAACCGATTAGAGGTTGCCGCTTCGCTTATTAAGTGCTAATGCCAAACTGTAGGGAAGCCTGACAGCTGGATTAAAGGTTACCTCTCTGGCCGGAACAGCTCCCGGAGCCGGGCCACTTCCTTTTCCGTAAACAGGGCCGTGGGCGTCAGCAGCACCGATATTTCCCGCAGCCTGCGGCTCATGACTCCAGCCTCCGCATCCTCCTCGGAGCGGCAGTAGCCCTCCGCCGCCCGGCTGGTTTCCTGAACCATCAGCTTCAGCTGCTTTGCATAGTCCGCCGTCCGGTGGTATATGACCGCCGTCAGGTCGTAGGCTTCCCCCTCCAGCTCCAGCGGGGGCTTCTCCTGACGGATGATCTGCTCCGTCTCCGCCGCCAGCTCCGCCAGCTCCGCCAGCCGTTCATAAGCCGACTCCACACCGATTTCCTCTTCGGCAAACTGCCGCTGGATCAGAATGTAGCTCTGCCACACCCGATCCATCTGCAACAGGTGTTCCTGATGTTCGTCGTACCATCCGGCAAAGACCACCCCCTGCCGGATCCGGGCATCGTCTGCCGCCTGACGGATAGTCTTTTCCTGTATTTCCTTCTCCATGGGGGAAGACCAGAGCAGTAATCCCCCGGCCAGCAGCAGACAGACAATGACTGCCAGGCGGGTGTATCTCCGCCGCTTCCGCCGGCCAAACCGCCGGGAACTGTCGATTATTCTTATTGATGACATAAGCTTTCTCCCCTGCTAAAAAAGCTCCCTGCCGGAACAGAGAGCTTTCCATATTTATTTCCAGACTATTCCCGGCAGGGGAATGCTCCGTTCCGCCTCGCTGAACAGCTCGCCCTGGGCCTGCTCAAAGCAGTGCATAATATCCTTGGAAAAGGCCCCGCACTCGCCCCGCAGAATCATATCGAAGGCTTTATTCACCCCATAGGAATCCTTGTAGACCCGCTTGGAAACAAGGGCATCAAAGCAGTCCGCCACGGCGGTAGCCTGGGCCCAGATAGGTGTCTGGTCGGCGGTCAGGCCGTCCGGGTAGCCTCTGCCATCCGCCTTCTCATGGTGCCAGCGGCAGATTTCATAGCAGTAACGGTAAAATTCGCTTTCCTCCTGCTTGAACCGCTCCAAAATATCACAGCCGATCAGGGTATGCTGCTTCATGGTTTCAAACTCCTCCGGAGTCAGGCGGCCGGGCTTGTTGAGAATCGCATCGGGAATGCCGATTTTTCCCACGTCGTGGAGGGCCGACGCCCCGGAAATTATGTTTATCTGGTCGTCGGTAAGGCCGTACCGGGGGAAGTTGGACTTTACGCAGCGGAGGAGAATCTTCGTGAAGCCGCTCACCCGCTGGATATGGGTGCCGGACTCCAGGCTGCGGAACTCCACCACCGAGCCAAGGGCGTTTATCAAAAACTCATTGTTTTTCTGGAGCTTTTCCTGACTCCGGCGCAGCTCCATGGTCTGCTCCATGAGCTTCGTTTCCATATCGTGGCGCTGTTTGTACAGCTCGATAAGGTTCGCGGCCCGGCGCAGGATGACCTGGGAGTCGAAGGGCTTGTAAATGATGTCATCCGCCCCGTATTCATAGGCTTTTAAGTCGCTTTCCACCGTGGCTTCACCGGTGATCATAATGACCGGAAGATGGGACTTCCGCTCGGAATACTGCAAAAAGGCCAATACCTCCAGCCCGTTTTTCTTCGGCATCATCAGATCCAGGAAAACGAGGGAGATCCCGCTCCCTTTCTCCTTGATAATTTCAATAGCCTCTTCACCGTCGCGGGCTTCCAAAATATTATACTTTCCATCACAAATAACGTGCAGAAGGTCCCGGTTGAGCTCTGCATCATCCACAATCAAAACTGTTTCCAACACGTCCACCTCTTGTCCATGATTTTTACAATCTTTATCCGTTTGTTTGCTGATACTACTGATAAAAGCCAGCCTGTCAACCGCCTTCCCCATAGGAAAGGCCGGTACTCTCTCCGGCAGACCCTCTCCGTCATGCCTGACGACATGCCACCTCTCCCAGAGGGAGAGGCAAGAAGCCCCCCCTTGGCTCTTCCTTTTGGTTTGCATGAGCACTAAATAAGCGAAGCGGTAACCTATAATCGGTCTAATTGGCTCCCCTCCAGGGGAGCTGTCGCCAAAGGCGGCTGAGGGGTGTGCGAGCCATGCAAACTACTTAGCGATTGCTGAGTCGCAAGACGATAGCAGAGCTTAGTAGTTTGTAAGAGCGGTCAGTCCGTCAGGACTGACTGAGAGGGTAAAACTGATGGCGGAGCCAACAATGAAAGACTCCCTTACGAGGTCATTTTTTCTTCAGTATCCTGGTGAGGGTCTCCATCAGCAGGGGCACGTCCACAGGCTTGGCCACATGGCCATCCATGCCTGCCTTGATGGCGTTCTGCCTGTCTTCCTCAAAGGCGTTGGCCGTCATAGCGATGATGGGCACCGCCGCCCTTTCCGCATCCAGCTCCCGGATGGCCATGGTGGTTTGATAGCCGTTCATTCCCGGCATCTGGATGTCCATGAGAATGGCATCGTAGTATCCGGCAGCGGCGGCGGTGACCTTCTCCATGCACTGCTCGCCGCTTTCAGCCCATTCTACCTCAAAGCCTGCCTCCTTGAGGATCTCCATGGCGATTTCCGCGTTCAGGGGATTGTCCTCCACCAGGAGGAGGCGGCTTCCGGTAAAGTCAACGGGCTCATCCGGCGGCAATTCCGCCACCTGGGCCCGTTCCTCATAGGAGGCGATCCGATGGGGAATGGTAACCACAAAGGTGCTTCCTTCGCCCAGCTTGCTGGTTACCTTGATGGTACCGCCCAGAATGTCTACCAGCTTCTTGACGATGGGCATACCGAGCCCGGTGCCTTCCACCTTTATTTCCGTACTGGTATGCTCGCGGGAAAATTCGTCAAACAAATGGGGCAGAAATTCCTCGCTCATGCCGATGCCCGTATCGCTGACAATGACCCGCATCAGCGCATAGCCGGGACGGTCGCTGGGCAGCTCGTCTACCTGGAAGTGGACGGAGCCGCCGGGATTCGTGTACTTATAGGCGTTGGACACAAGATTTATCAGGATCTCCCGCAGTTTCACCATGTCGCACATGATGTAATCGTGATGGACGTTTACCGACTGGGTAAACCTGATGTTCTTGTTGTCCATCATCTCCTTGAACATGGTGGCAATCATGGGTACTGACTGTCCGGTTTTCCAGATGCTCTCGTTTACTGTCATGATGCCCTTTTCTATCCGGGCCATTTCCAGCACATTGTTGATGATAGACAGTAAAATAGAGCCGGAATCCTTGATTTTTGCCAGGCAGTCGGAAAGGCGGTCCGGTTCTCCCTGATACTTAATGGCCAAATCTGTAAAGCCGATAATGGCGTTCATAGGGGTGCGGATATCGTGGGACATGTTGTTGAGAAAAACCGTCTTGGCCTGGTTGGACTGCTGCACCTGCT
>CAJTSO010000037.1 GCA_910579115.1 uncultured Selenomonadaceae bacterium | reverse complement strand
TTTGGCGGTGGAAAAACTATTAGCCTCCTTCGGCGACGAAAAAGTCGGCGCCGCCTACGGCCGTCAAACGGCCAGCGACGGAGCCGACGAAGCGGCCAAACTCCAACGAGAATTCAGCTACCCAAACCAAAGCCGCAAAAAAACGCTCCTGGACCGGCAAAAGCTCGGCCTGAAAACCCCGTTCATCTCCAACAGCTTCGCCATGTACCGGGTAAGCGCGCTAAAAGGAGTAGGAAGCTTCCCGCCGGTAGAAACTTGCGAAGACATTTTAACCGGAGTCAGGCTCCTGGAAGCAGGCTTTACCATCGCCTATGAAGCGGATGCCGTCGTCAAACACTCCCATAACTTCAAATGGAAGGAAACCATAAGCCGCTACCAGGCTATAGGAAGATTCTACGCCGAAGAAAAAACTCTCTTCCAACAATTCGGCAAAGGCGAAAGCGAGGGAGTAAAGCTACTTTTTTATCAGCTAAAAAAAGCGGTTAAAGAGCACGGCCTTACCCCGGCCGTCAAGATAATACTTCAAAACGCTGTAAAATACGTCGCCTATAAAAAGGGCTACTTGAGTATATAGGAGACAATCATATATGCGCTACCTGAGTCTTTTAACAGGCTTTATCCGTGATCTCATAAAAAATCGCCGCCTGCTCTGGGAGCTTACCAAAACCGACCTCAAGCGCCGTTATATCGGCTCCCACTTAGGCATAATGTGGGCCTTTATCCAGCCCACCATCACCGTTTTGATTTTCTGGTTCGTATTCCAGGTAGGATTCAAATCAATGCCCGTCGGCAATTTCCCCTTCATCCTCTGGCTCGTCTGCGGGATGTTCCCATGGTTCTTCTTCAACGACGCTTTGCTCAGCGCTACCGACTCCATCGTCGCCAATGCCTTCCTGGTAAAAAAAGTCGTCTTCCGCGTAAGCCTGCTGCCTATTATCCAAATAATGTCGGCTCTCTGCATAAATCTATTCTTCGTCGGACTGCTCTTTATTATGTTCGCTCTCTACGGCTATCCGCCGACGATTTACAATCTACAGGTTATTTACTATCTGTTCGCGCTTATCTGCCTGGTCTTTGGCCTGTCGCTTATAACCTCGTCGCTGACGGTGTTTATAAGAGACGCGCGCCAGCTGGTAAATATGCTGCTGCAATTCGGCTTCTGGGGAACGCCAATCTTTTGGAACCTAAAAACGATACCGGAAAAATACCAAATATTTTTTAAGCTCAATCCCATGTACTACATAGTCGAGGGCTACCGCAACAGCTTTATAAATAATGAATGGTTCTGGAACTTAGGCCATACCACGCCAGCCTTTTGGCTCATAACGGTAGCCATCGCCCTGATAGGGATAACCACGTTTAAAAAGTTACGACCGCACTTTGCCGACGTGCTGTGAGGAATTATTGAGTTATGAGTGAATTTACAAATCGTAATATTGGCTTGGATCTAATAAGAGCCATGGCCATTATTATGGTATTAATATCACATTCCAGGCATATATTGCACGCCGATTCTTTTTTGCTAGGTGATGGAATGTGGCGGTTGTCTGTTTGTGGTTTTTATGGTGTTGAACTTTTTTTCGTTTTAAGTGGCTTTCTTATTGGGCGAATACTTATCAAAATGCTCACATCTGGGAATATAAACAATTGGGCAAATATATTACTGTTTCTTAAAGAATTTTGGGTAAGAAGATGGTTTAGAACAATACCATTATATATTTTAATGTTTATTGTGAATTATGTATTATTTTTTGGGGGAAACTCTGAACACATACATATACCTTTATGGAAATATTTATTATTTTGGCAAAATTATGATCCTGTATCTTTATCATTTTTTCCAGAATCATGGAGCTTGTGTGTAGAAGAATGGTTTTATGTAACTATCCCAATAACTTTAACTATTTCGTATAAGTACCGTAAAAATGTTTCTTTTGTAATTGTGTCAGTTATTCTCTTAGTTACATTTGCACGCATTATTTATGTCCTATATGTAGGCAGTGATAATCTTATGTGGGATTATCAGATCAGAAGGAATACATTTTTGCGTTTAGATTCATTGGGAATAGGGATGATATTGGCGTGTATTTTTTTACAAAAGAAAGCATTTGAAATTTTTTCGTCTAAACAAGCGTTGATTTTGGGACTGTGTGGAATCCTTTTTAATATGTTTTTGTTTATGAATAACAGAGAGTTTGTGGAAAGTATATATGCAAAAACTGTACTCTTTAATACAACGAGTATTTCGTGGGGATTAGTTATGTGTTATGCGTATAATATAAAAATAGAACAGAAATTGGGGGGGGGGTAATAACGCTTTTAAGTAAGATATCATACTCTGTTTATTTGATTCATCTTCCAATAGTTGCATTTGTTGCAGAATATACACTGAATATACATTCAATGATTTATAAAGGATTATTGTATTGTTGTACATGGATACTTGTATTTATTTTATCGTATTTTATGTATAGATATTATGAATATCCCATCATGAATTTGAGAGATAAAGTATAAATTAAGGAAGTAATAATAATTTACTGATGGTTGTTATTTTATAGTGTGTTTTTTCTTAATCATAATCATAGCTGAAAACAGTAAAATTTGCGGATACTGTTTTTATAGCTATTTTTGCCGAGTGCCGCCTTGGCATAGAGGGCTTTGTGAACGACGACATAGCTATAAAAATAGAAGGCTTGACGAAGATATATAAAATCTTCGACCGGCCGCTGGATAGAGTAAAGGAAGCGTTAAACCCGTTCCACAAAAGATACAGCAAAGACTTCTACGCGCTAAACGACGTATCGTTTGAGATAAAAAAAGGCGAAACCGTCGGCATAATCGGCAAAAACGGCGCGGGTAAATCGACGCTGCTAAAGATAATAACAGGCGTTCTGACGCCGACGAGCGGCAGCGTAGAGGTAAACGGGCGGATCGCCTCGCTGCTGGAGCTGGGAGCGGGCTTCAATCCCGAGATGACGGGTATAGAAAACATCTATATGAACGGCTCGGTGATGGGCTACGACAAAAAAGAGATGGACGACAAAATAGAGGCCATCATCGACTTTGCCGATATTGGCGACTTTATCCACCAGCCGGTGAAAATGTATTCGAGCGGAATGTTTGCCAGACTTGCTTTCGCGATGAATTCGACGCTGGAGCCCGACGTTTTGATAGTGGACGAAGCCTTGGCTGTCGGAGACTTCATGTTCCAGTTTAAGTGTATGCAACGGTTTAAGGAATTGCAGCAAAAGGGCTCGACTATTCTATTCGTGACGCATAGTACGCAAGAAATCGTATCGTCGTGCAATAGAGCCATATTTTTTAACGAAGGTAAACTGATGTGCGACTCACGCGATGTAGAGATGGTCGTATATAAATACGAGCGTTTTATACGGAACGTTGATCGAGTTGCGGAAATAAATCATAACACTCAGCTAACTGCTGTCGATAAAACGCCGGTTAACTCGTCGGTAAACGAGCGGCGAATGGGATCCCACGAGGCAATTATCAAAGATATAATTTTTGAAACTTCCGATGAAATTTTGCGCTCCGGTCAGAAGGTCGAGGGAAAAATAATCATAGAGGCCACGCGATATTTTCCAAGCGTAGTGTTTGGCTTTTCCGTCAAGAATGTCAACGGAGATGTTTTATGGGGAGACAATACCCTGTCGCTTTCTCAAGAGCTTTCGCTAAATCCAGGCGAAAACATACTAAACTTTTCCACGCACATAAATTTAGTAGCCGGAGAATATTTATTGTATGTCGGGTTGGCGGATATATCCGGCGCTGAAAGGAAAGAATTGGATCAAAGGTGGCCTGTGAAACAAATAAAAGTTATAGCAAATCGAAATATGGCCGAAGGGTACGTTTACGCCCCGGTTTTCTTTTATCCGGAATAGGAGAGATTGGTTATGAAAATAGCAGCGTTTTTGCCGGCAAAAGGCAGCAGCGAACGGATAGAAAATAAAAATAAGAAACTATTGGATGGGAAACCTCTGTTTTTACATAACCTGGAAAAATTAGCCGCCTGCGATTTTATTGACGAGGTATATCTTGATTCGGAATCGGACGAAATATTTGATTTAGCGTCCGAGGCAGGGTGTAAATTCCTTCGCCGCGATGCGGCGCTGGCCACGAATAAAACGGACGGGCATCAGCTTTTGTATAACGAGGCCAAACAAGTAGAAGCGGATATTTATATTCAAATGTTAGGGACAAGTCCCTTCATAAGGAAAGAAACCATTAAAAAGGGTATAGATATTTTACTTGCCGACGATAAATATGATTCCGTAGTGTTAGTGCGAAAAGAAAAGCAATATCTATGGAACGGCGCCGGACCCGAATACGATAGATACCATATTCCCAACAGCTTTAATCTAAAAGATACGATCATTGAAACTATGGGTTTATATATCGTCCGTAAAGAAGTCGCTCTAAATAAGAAAGCCCGCTACGGAGATCGCGCGTACCTTTTAGAAGCCGACGCGTTAGAGGCTGTAGATGTCAATTACGCAGACGATTTTGAGCTGGCCGGTTATGTCGCGGCAGGTATGAGAGAAAAAGAGCGCCAGTTCCTTAAAAATATGGGGCAAATGCTGACAAGCTGCGTATTATCGGATCTGATGGACGATATGGGAATACATGGCGTTATACGCGGTTTAAAGCTGAACATGCGCGAGAAGAAAATATTAGGACGGGCAAAAACGCTAAAGCTTCGTCTATTAAAGGACGGAGAAGATTATCAGGGTATTTATAAAGCGCTCGAATCCTATAATACTATCGTGCCTAACGATGTGATCGTTGTAGAAAACGAGTGTAGCGACTACGCCTATTTCGGAGATTTGAACGCCAATATGGCTCTTAGAGCGGGCGCTATCGGCGCAATAATCGGCGGAAAGACGCGGGATTACAAAGCGGTGAACGCGCTTGATTTTCCGGTTTTTTCCACCGGTTATAGCTGCGTGGACGTAAGAAAAAGAGCGACAACCGAAAGCTATAATAAGGCTATTTCCATACAAGGCGTAACCGTGAAACCCGGAGATTTGGTATTTGGCGACAACGACGGCATTGTAATTATCCCTAAAAAATATGAAGAAGAAATATTAACGCGCGCTTTTAAAACGATAAGCAAAGAAATTCAAGTAAGAACGAGCATCACAAACGGCGTGAATACATTTCAAATTCTGGAAAATATAGGACTTTTTTAACGAAGGGGTATGTTTATAAAAATGTTGCTAACTGAAAATAATTATCAAAAAAAACGATACTATGAGAATTTATTTTATCTTACCTGTGATACGAATAGAATAGGAAAATTGCTAACTCATTACGAGCTTTTGAAGAAAACGGAGCACTTGCCGGGAATCGTCGCCGAATTTGGCGTTTTTAAAGGAGCTTCCTTTGTCAGACTAGCGATGATGCGGGAATTATTAGGAATAACTTTTGCCAAAAAAGTATTGGGCTTCGACGTATTCGGTAAATTTCCTCCACCGGATTATGAGAACGATAAAGCCCGGCGAGATGAATTTATTCTATCGGCCGGAGACGAATCAATAAGCCGCGAGGAGCTGATGAGCATTTTAAAACGCAAGGGAATAACGCTCGATATAGAGCTTATTAAAGGCGATATTTTAAAAACTCTTCCAGAATACTTGGCTCAAAATCCCGAAACGAAATTTTCCTTTATCAATCTTGATACGGATATTTACGAACCGGCTAAATGTATTTTAGAGAATTGCTGGCCGCGATTGGTCAAGGGCGGAATTTTGTTATTAGACGACTATACTTTTTTTGCCGGAGAAAACAAAGCGGTAGACGATTATTTTTCCGATAAAAACGTAGAAATAAAAGTTTATCCTTACGCTAAAAGTCCTTGTTACATAGAAAAAAAGTATCTATAAAGTAGTGTTATCTTTGCGAGGGGAAATCGGTTGACGAAAATATTATTTTATGTAGAGCCGTTGATAGAGCGGGGTAAGCCTTATTGGAAAGAAGGATGGGCCAATTTTCTGGCAAAGAAGATGGCGTCCGTTTTATCGCCAAAGTGCAGCTGTAGCATAGCACTCAACGAACCTTGCTTAGAACGTTTGGGAGATGTAGAAAACGTTAATATAATAGTATTTTCGCAAAAAGAATTATTAGGACCTTTTAACGGGGGTTATATAGAAGCTTCATCGGCCTGGTATATGAATTCCTACAGTGAAAGTCAAATGCAATATTATACAGAACTTATGGAAAATAAGTTTGACGGAATAAACTTTGATCTAATTATCACATTTACGCCAGTTCCTTTTTTCGCGAAGCTATATCCTAAAGCATTGATTTTGCATATGGAATATAGTCTGTTTTCGCGCTTGCCGTTTTTAGAAACCTGGTATTTAGATCCGTGCGGAATGTACGAGCATAATTTTTTTAGCCGTTTTAGCACGCAAATTGAAAATATTCGGTTAGACGATTGCCAAAAATTACTTATTGGCGAATTACGGGAAACCTGCGTTAGCGCGTTCACGGAAAATAATATTTTCGTAGACGACATGATGGAGCTGCGCAAGCGCTATAAATATTTAGTTTTACTTCCGATGCAGTTTTCGCAATACTACGCGTTTGATTGCCTGAGCCGCTACACTAATCAATTTGATTATCTTACCGGCGTTTTAGAGGAAACGTCGCCCGATATAGGGGTGATTTTTACTATGCACCCCGAATATCCAATTTTTGATGAGGAAACGGTTCATTTTATAACATCGAAGTATAAAAATGCAATTTTTTTAGAAAAGAGTCGAAAAATATACGCGGCTTCGCAATGGCTAATGCCCTATATCGACGCAGTGGTCACCGTATCGTCATCGGTAGGACTGCAAACGCTATTATTTGGAAACAAGT
Source organism: uncultured Selenomonadaceae bacterium (assembly GCA_910579115.1). Taxonomy (GTDB): domain Bacteria; phylum Bacillota; class Negativicutes; order Selenomonadales; family Selenomonadaceae; genus RGIG250. The sequence continues at coordinate 12,145 of CAJTSO010000037.1, read as the reverse complement.
TATTTGCTATTGGCAATAAAAATATGAATTATATCGCCGACGCTGCCGATTTACGCGATATGCGCGCTGCTTTGGCCTCGGATAAACGCGATAAGGACGCTTATCTATACTTTTTTGTTACGAAATACGCGATACCAAAAGAGTATCTGTTCGATGGCGATTGGCTGTATAAATTTTTAATAAGTTCGACTAAAAAGTCCATCGATAGTAATTTCTACGACAATATCGCTGACGAAAAAAAGCTGTTTGAAACGCATATTCAAGCTATTAAACAAAATAGAGATATAACGCCCCGGTGGACGGTAAATTTTTACGAACCGATAATTTATTTATTATCTCTAAATAAAGAATACGATGAATCACATACGCTTGCTCCCATAAAACTCGTATTTGACGGCGCTATCCATTATCGCGCGCGATTTATTCTGAGCGACACGAAAATAAGAAAGCTCCGTTTCGACCCGCTGGAGGGTGCGGCGGCGGAAGTGGAAATAGTCGGCATTAAAACGGACGCCAAGGATTACACCATAGCAGCGGTAAACGCCATAAAATACGAGGGAGACATTTATACCTTTATAACGTTTGATCCCATTTTTGAAATAACGGGCGACTTTGCCAACGCCTCGTATATAGAATTTGAATATACGTTAAGGATATTACCGACTGAAGAAATATCGCGATTGGGACAAGAGCAAAGGATACTTCTACAACAAGCTAAACACATAATAGCGGCTAAGAATGATGAGATAGCGCTTAAAAATAGCATGATACAAGAGATAAAAGCGACCAGAGGTTACAGAGTTCTGGAAAAGATCAGGGATATTAAGGATAAATTTTAATAAATGCGCATATTTCTAATCTAAATAGACGCAAGAAAGAACGGAGCGACGGTATTTTAAATGATTGCAGATATTATATACAATCCCTTGATTAGACAAACGGTAAAGCGGCTTGAGTTTTACTGTGAAAAATATTTCCCGTGGTTTTATAAAAATGCGGCGCTTCGCTTAAAGGGTTTTATAAAACGACTTTTATTTTCCTACATACTGCGTAAAGGAGCTGCAAACGCCGGGTTAGAATGGAATGTTGTCCGCGACTTGGCGGATAAAAATTATCGCCCGTTGGTAAGCGTAATAGTTCCTAACTATAATCACGCCGCCTTTCTAAAACAACGGTTAGATTCAATTTACCGTCAAACTTATTCAAATATTGAAGTCGTTTTACTGGACGATTGCTCTACAGATGACAGTACAGCTATTTTGCAAGAATACGCGAAGCGATATCCCTATAATACCAGGCTTTATCTCAACGAAAAAAACGGCGGCAAAGTTTTCGCACAGTGGGAGAAGGGAATATCCTTAGCTAAGGGCGAGTTAGTGTGGATCGCCGAAAGCGATGATTGGTGCGAGCGCGATTTTTTAGAAAAGCTGGTGATTTCGTTTAGCAATAGAATGGTAACGTTAGCTTTCGCGCAGACTAAATTTATGCAAAACGATATTTGCATAACGACGATGAAAGACTATTTAGGCGCTTTGACAAAACTGAATTGTCAGCAAAATTTCTGTATGTCCGCTAACGAATTAGTCAAATGCGGTTTTGCGATTAGTAACGTTATCCCAAACGTCAGCAGCGCGATTTTTAGAAAACATGAATACCTTGTAAACAGCGAGGTAACCGCCGCGTGGAGAGACTTAAAATTATGCGGCGATTGGTTTTTCTATTTAAATCTCATACGAGGCGGGCTCGTTTATTATAGCGCCGATACCACAAATTATTATCGCGTGCATAAAAAAAGCACATCGTTAGCCGTGCAGGCTACGCCGCGGTATTACGAGGAACACGCCTATATAAGCTCTTACGTCGTTAAAGAGTACGACGTTCCCAAAGAATGTTTTGAGCGTTTATATACTTCTTTAGTCGGACATTGGCAATCGTTTAACAACGCCGATCCTAATATAGATCTTTCAAAGCTGTACGACGTGGAAAAAATTTACGCAAAGCGCACCGAGCGAAAGCCTAATATTTTGATGTGCGTCTTTTCCATGCAAATGGGCGGCGGAGAAACGTTTCCAATTTTTTTAGCTAATCGGCTGAAACAATCCGGCTTAACGGTCACGCTCGTAAACTATAACTTGGGCGGCGACGAGGCGACCGTCAGAAGGCTGGTGTCGGATTCGCTCCCGTTATTGAATTTGAAAGATATAAATTATAACGCCGAATTTATTAAATCTCTTGGAGCGGACGTCGTACATTCTCATCACGCTTCCGTAGACGAGATGAACGCACATTTTACAAAAGGAGCTTTATGCCGGCAAGTAGTTACTTTGCACGGAATGTACGAGACTATAAATATAACTGACGCGCGACGCGCTATAAATTTGCTTAATGAAAATGATGCAGCTATCGTTTACACCGCTGAAAAAAATCTAACGACTTTGAAACGTCTTAACGTATTAGATTGGAAAGTTCTTGAAAAAATAGACAACGGATTGCCAGATTACGCTATAACGCCGATAAGTAGAAAATCGCTTAATATCCCCGAAGCCGCGTTTGTCTTTTGCTTAGTAAGCAGAGGCGTTCCGGAAAAGGGTTGGTTAGAAGCTATCGAAGCTGTACAAAAAGCAAGAGAGCGTTGTAAAGAAGATATACGCTTAATAATCGTCGGAGACGGGTTAATGTACGATCGGCTAAGGAATCGCTCCGATGATTTTTTGCGTATGGCAGGCTCAAAAAGCAATATAAGAGATTATTTTGCCGCGAGCGATATGGGGCTATTGCCGTCGTATTTTGCCGGAGAGAGCTTTCCGCTGGTAACGATAGATTGCTTAAAGGCGGGACGCCCGATGCTGGCAAGCGATATTGGCGAAATAAAATATCAATTAAGCGCTCCTAACGGAGAATACGCGGGCGTAACGTTTGAGCTAATCGACAATAAAGTAGATATCGACGCGCTGGCGGACAACATAATAAATATTGTTTGCAATAGAGCGTTATATGAAAAGCTTTGCGCCAATGTCGCTTTGGCTAAGGAAAAATTTGATATGAATAAAATTGCCGACAAATATTTAAACATTTATAAAAAAAACGTCGGATCGCTTTCCGATGCGGACAAACGGTAAGGATTTAGGAGTATGAGATTATCGCAGCGAATAAAACGCCGTTGTAAACCGATTATTAAAAGCGTTTTAGTACAAATAACGGCTATATGTCAAAAAGCCTTAAATCGCATACATACCGACGAACCGAGTCCCGCGTTGGTATACGCGCCTGTTTGCAACGCTAACTTTGCGTTATTGCGCTCAACGCTGGTAGATATATCCGCAAAATCCGGTTGCAATATCGAATATTATTTAACGAAAGATACGACTTGTTGCTTTTGTAACCGCCGCATAACCAAAAGCGGGCGTGGCGGCTCAAAAAATATTCTTTTTATCACGCACGAACTATCTTTAACCGGAGCTCCTATCGTTATTTTCGACGCGGTAAAAGCGGTGCTCGGCGAAGGATATAGAGCGGTGTTGGCATCTCCCTTTGACGGTCCGCTGAGAGAGGAATATCAAAAGCTGGATGTGCCGGTTATTATCGACAAACGGCTTGCCTGGGGCAGATTTGACGACGTCGACACCGATTTAGACTTAGTCTGGGGCGACAATAAATTTTTTAAACAGATCGACTGCATTTTTATGTCTACGTTTCTATGTCATTCTCTATTGGCTACATTAACGAAAACAAATATCCCTATTTTTTGGTGGCTGCATGAAGGCAGCTACACTTACGATTACGCAAAAACGGTCGGCGATAAAGTTTCTAAAACGGTTCCGTCCAATGTTCATGTGTACTCGGGGGGGGGGGACACGCTAGTGAAGCGCTACAAAAATACGGGTATTTCTACAACGACACGGTTCTATTATACGGCGTAGAAGATATACAAACGCGCTCTATTGCCGAACATAACGATCCAAAAATCCGGTTCATAGTCGTTGGCACAATTCATGAAAGAAAAGCGCAAGACTTGGTACTTAAAGCTTTAGATCGTATGGATAAGGAACTCCTCGAAAAAATAACGATTACCTTTATAGGCGAGTGTCTGCCGTCTTATACTGCGTTTACCGACAATATAAATCGACAATCCGCGTTATACAAAAACATAAAAGTTTTACCGCCCATGCCAAGGGACGCTCTTTACAAGTTATACCAAGAGGCCGACTGCTTGATTTGTCCTTCCAGGGACGATCCCATGCCGGTAGTCGTGACGGAAATGTTAGCTCTGTCGAAACCCGTTATTTGCTCTACTAACGTCGGGCAGTCGCGATATATACAAGACGGCGTAAACGGATACGTTTTTGAAAACGACGACGCAGACGGTCTTTTAGCAAAAATTAAATATGTCGTAACCGATCCAAGTCAATCGCGAACCGTTGGTAAAAAAGGCCGATTACTTTATGAGAAATATTTTACCATGGACATCTTCAGGAAAAATCTCCTAAGAGAAATAAATAACGTTATTCAAAGTCATTCGGATAAAAAAGGAACGCTATGTTGAAAAAAATTCTGATTTTAGGCGCAAGCGGATTTATCGGAAAAGCAGTCGCACGCGAGCTGGCAGAGTCCTTTGATATTCGCGCTTTCGCGCGTAAAAAGACGCCGGACTTCGACGCTTACGAAAATATCGAGCCTGTTACGGGAGATTTTGCGGCGGTGCAGGCCTTCGACGAAATTTTGCAAGACGTCGATACGGTAGTGCATTTGATTTGCACTACCGTACCCGGCGATGATACGAAGCGTATCCCCGCTGAAATTCAAGAAAACGTTATACCGACCGTGCGATTATTGGAAAGTATGGTTCACCGCAAAGTGAAAAATATAATTTTCGTCTCGTCTGCGGGCGCCGTATACGGCGAAACGGGCGATCTTATCAATTCCGTTAGCGCGCCGTTAAATCCCCGATGCGGCTACGGCGTTCAAAAATGCGTCATTGAAAAGTATTTGTTGTTTTACGCCTTAAGATACGGCCTTAATATAAAAATTATGCGCGTTACAAATCCTTACGGTTGGGGGCAGGATACCAACAAAATGCAAGGTCTGATTCCTATTTTTATAAATAGGCTTTTAAAAGGCGAGGAAATTTCAATCTATGGAGACGGGTCGCACGAACGCGATTATTTATTTATTGAGGATTTAGTACAAGCCGTCAGACGAGTAATTGAATATAGCGGAAACGAACATATTTTTAATATCGGCTACGGTCATTATTACTCGATCAATCAGATAGTTGAATATATAGAAAAAATAGCGGGAAGAAAATTTAAGCGAATAAATTATGTCAAGAGCAGATTTTGCGATGTTCATAAAAGTTACGTAGACATTGGCCACGCGCAGAAAATATTAAATTGGAAGCCTGTAATATCGCTTGAAACGGGCATAGAGCTTACTGTTTCGAGGCTTACTTAAATACAATAGCGAACTAGTGCAAGGAGGCGGTATTGGCGGAAGCGATAAGAAAAATCATACGGCGCTACGGGCGGGCGTTTTTTCTTTATCTGTTAGCCGGCGGGTTTTGCGCGCTTATCGACTGGAGCGGTTTTTATCTGCTATATACGTCTGGTTTATCGTATACAGCCGCAGCTTTGTTAGCTTTTGTCGCGGCCACGTTCGTCAACTATCTTTTGTCGCGTCAGGTATTTAAAGCCCAGCGCAAAAAAACGGCGCGCGAGGTCGCAGGCGTTTATCTCGCCAGCTTAGCCGCTTTGGCTGTGGATATATCGGTCATGACGGCGCTTATAAACGCTTTGAGCGCGCCGCCGCTCTTAGCGAAGATAACCGGCACGGGCGTTGCGTTTTTTATAAATTACGGGGCGCGTCAATTTTACATTTTCAAATAGCCCAACGGGCGATTTTAGGAGGCGTTTTTATGTACAAAATAGGTATTGTCGGCGGCTGCGGGCACGTCGGTCTGCCGCTGGGTCTCGCGCTGGCCTCGAGAGGCTTCGAGGTTTGCCTGATCGATATAAACGATGAAGTCATCGCCAAAGTAAATCGTGGAGAGATTCCGTTTAAAGAAAGCGGAGCCGAACCGATCTTAAGAAAAGCGCTCGATGACAAGGTTTTATCTGCGACGAAGGATATGGCAAAGGCTTCGTTTATGAACGCCGTCGTTTTCGTCACGGGAACGCCGGTAGACGAGCACCTCAATCCGCGCATCAGCGATGTCCTTAACGTGGTTCGTCTATACGAGCCGTATTTAAAAAAGGAGCAGCTCGTCATATTGCGCAGCACGATCTTCCCCGGGGTGTTCGATGTAGTGGACCGCATGCTCCAAAAATCGTTAGGCGAAGAAATGAAGCTCGCCTTTTGTCCCGAACGTATCGTGCAGGGTAAAGGCGTCGAGGAGATATTCTCGCTGCCGCAGATAATCGCGGCCAATTCCGAAGCGGCTCGAAAAGAGGCGGAGAATATCTTCGGCAAGGTCGCGCCCAAGACGATCTTTGTCGAGCCGAAGGAGGCGGAGCTGGCCAAGCTCATGACTAACTCGTGGCGCTATCTTGAGTTTGCCATCGCGAACCAATTCTATATGATGGCGGAGGAAAACGGACTGGATTTTTACAAAATATTAAGCGCTCTTTCCGAGGATTACCCGCGCGCCAGGCATTTCGCCCGCGCCGGTTTTGCGGCGGGTCCATGCTTATTTAAGGACACGATGCAGTTGTCCGCCTTCTCCAACAACAAATTTTTCCTCGGACAGGCTGGTATGCTGGTCAATGAAGGACTGCCAAACTTTGTCATTGAGAGGCTGGAAGAAAAAATGGGGGGGTGCCTTAAAGATAAAAATATCGCTATATTGGGCATGACTTTTAAAGCCAATAACGACGACACCAGAGAGAGTCTTTCTTTTAAAGTAAAAAAACTGCTCGAATTTAAGATGGCCAACGTGCTCGTCCACGATCCGTATCTTGACACCGAAGCTTTAGACGGCGTTTTGGCGAAGGCGGACGGCATAATCCTCGGCGCGCCGCACGATGAATACAAGGATATCAAGCCTTCGGCGCCTTTCGTCGATTGCTGGAACTTCTGGAAAAGCGAACAATAATTTTAAGGAGCGAGGAACATGAAAATTTTAGTAACGGGCTCGGCTGGATTTATCTGCGGCTACCTGGTAGAGGAGCTTTTAGCGTGCGGCCACGAAGTAACGGGCATAGACAATTACTCCAAATACGGCAAAGTTGAAAAATCCTACGACAATCATCCGCGTTATCATTTTATTGAAGGCGACGCTAAAAACGTCGGCCTCATGAAAGAGCTTATCGCCGATTGTGATCAGGTTTTAGGCACGGCGGCGATGATTGGCGGAATATCGTATTTTCATAAATATGCCTACGATCTACTGGCGGAGAACGATCGCATTATGGCGGCTACCTTCGATGCGGCTATCTGGGCTTATAAGCACAAAAAACTAAAAAAAATAAACGTCTTGAGCTCCAGCATGGTTTACGAATCGACTGATAAATTCCCGAGCGCGGAGGGAGACGAGCGCGTCTGCCCGCCGCCGCAAAGCACTTACGGCTTCCAGAAACTTGCCTGCGAATATTACGCGCAAGGCGCAAAGGAACAATACGGTCTTCCTTATACGATCATTCGCCCCTTTAATTGCGTCGGCACAGGCGAAAAAAGAGCTCTATGCGACGAGGAGATCCTCTCGGGAAACGTCAAGCTCGCAATGAGCCATGTTGTGCCCGACCTGGTGCAAAAGGTCGTCAAAGGACAAAATCCGCTCCATATCTTAGGCTCTGGCGACCAGATCCGCCACTACACTTATGGCGGCGATATCGCCCGCGGGATACGTATGTGTATCGAAAGCGATGCGGCGATCAACGAGGATTTTAACCTTTCCACCGAAAAATCGACTACAGTGCTGGAATTGGCGGAAAAAATCTGGCGCAAGATCCATGGTGACAAATTACCGTTCCCCTACGACGTGCAGAAAAGGGTGCCCGCCGTGGAGAAAGCCGAGCGGCTATTGGGCTTCAAGGCGGAAACGTCGCTGGACGAAATATTAGACGAGGTTATCCCTTGGATCAAGGAACAAGTGCGAGTCGGGGGCATCTGATGGCGGATGAAAAGCCGGTCCTGACGATTGTCATGCCTGTTTATAATGAAAAGGACAACATAACTATCGCCGTGGACGCTATTTGCCAAAAAGTTCAAGCGCCGTTTACCATTTTTATAGTTTACGACAGAGAGGAAGACACGACTCTTCCCGCAGCCAGAAAGTTAATTGCCGCGGGAAAACCTGTATCGCTATTAAAAAATAAATACGGCAAAGGCGCGCTAAACGCTATCAAAAGTGGCTTGGAAGAGGCCGCCACCAAATACGTTATCGTCACCATGGCCGACTTATCGGATCCACCCGAAGTGATGAACGATTTGTTAGCTTTAGCGGAAAAGGAAAACGCTGCCGTCGTCTGCGCCTCTCGCTATATGAAGGGCGGGAAACAGCTTGGCGGTCCCGTAATAAAAGGTCTATTATCACGGTTGGCGGGATTAAGTCTCTATTACTTGGCGGGAGTGCCGACCCACGACGCGACCAATAGCTTTAAGCTATATCGGACGAGCTTTTTGCGCAAGGTAACCATAGAAAGCAACGGCGGCTTTGAGCTGGGAATAGAGCTTGTGACGAAAGCTTTTTCTCGCGGCGAAACGATAAAGGAAACGCCGACCGTTTGGCGCGACCGAACGGCCGGCGAATCGCATTTTAAGGTCGTCGAATGGCTGCCGCATTATTTGAAGTGGTATTTCCTTGCGTATAAGGCTAAATATTTAGGATGGAGAGCGACGCAATGAGCGATTTTGACAAAACGGCCGACGGCTACGAACAAATAACGGACGAAGCGATAGCTCTGCCCGGCAACGACCATGACTATTTTGAACGCTATAAAACGCGCTATCTAAAGCCGCTGTTTGAAAAGCGTCAAAAAGAAACGGGTAGAAAAATAAAGCTGTTAGATTACGGCTGCGGCGTTGGTCTGATGGCGGAAACGATATTTAAAGCTATACCCGAAGTCGTTATTCACGGCTTCGATGTTTCGCCTCGCAGTATAGAGAAGGTCAAGCCGTGGCTAAAAAGCGGCGGCAATAGATTTACGAGCGAGCTAAAAGAACTGGACTACGACTACGACTTCGCGCTGCTTTGCACCGTGATGCACCATGTGGAGCTTGACGAACGAGTGCAAGTCGTCCGAAACATTTATGAACGATTGTCTCGGGGGGGGGGACTCATAATCTTAGAAATGAATATGAAAAACCCGCTTGTAAAAAGATTTATTGCTCGAATCCCATACGATAAAGACGCGATTATGCTGACAACAAAGGAAGCGGAAACTTATCTTAAAGAAGGCGGTTTTAAAAACGTTTGGAGCAAATACATCGTATTTTTCCCAAAACAATTAGCGCATCTACGATTTCTCGATAAATACTTGGGCTGGGTGCCATTGGGCGCGCAATTTATAACGGCGGGAGAAAAATAAATGCGGCATCAAACGGAGAAGTTTTTAAGGGAGAGCACTAAATAATGAAACTATGCCGATGCGATTATTTACTTATTGTAATGTTTATCATTAGTTTAGCCGTTAGATTGTTCAATATCGACGTTCCGCTAATGGATCTATATTCTTTTAGGCAGATCCAATGCGCTATGACGGTGAACGAATATGTTCAACACGGCGTAAGGGTTTTTGATTATATTACGCCCGTTTTCGGCGAGGATGCGCGGATACCATTTGAGTTTCCGCTATACCAATTATCGGCTTATTTTGTATACCGTTATTGCCCTTTCATAGATTCCGTAGATCTGGCTTGTCGTATCGCAGGGTTAATCTGGTTTTACATTTCGGCGGCGTTATTATATAAATTGGCGCTGGCGATATTTGAAAAAAAATCCATCGCTTTATCGTCGTTGCTGTTTTACTTATTTTTACCTTATTCGATATATTGGAGCCGCGCGGCGATGATAGAATATTGCGCCGTCGCGCTGTCGCTCGCTTACGCTTTATTTTTTATCAAATGGCTGGCGAGGCGCAGCAACGCACTCATCTATATCTTGGCGTTGAGTTTCGGCTCTTTAGCTTATATGGTAAAAGGAACGACGGTCATCGCCGTCGCTCCGATATTAGTATATTTTGCCGTCAGACGGTTCTTTATCTTAGACGGCAAAGTTTGTTTAAACGAAGCTATTTCCAAACGGGAATTATTTTTGGGGATCGTTGCTTTAGCGGAGCCTCTGTTGGCGGGACTGGCTTGGGTAAAATATACCGACATCGTGAAGATAAATAACGGATTTTTCGCCTTAAGCAGCAAAGCGCTAATAAAATGGAATTATGGAACTATCGAGCAACGGTTCGAATTTGAACGATGGCGTCGATTCTTTGCTCGATTTACCGATTTAATTCTTCCCGGATTATGGTATTATTTGCCTGTTTTAACCCTTACTATACCTATTAAAAATGCGGGGAGAGAAAAAGCAAATGGCTTGATAATGTCCGCTATTCTTATCTTTAGTATGCTTTTGCCGGGTTTTATATTTTTTAATTTGTACTATGTGCATGACTATTATTATATCGCAATAACGCCGATAGCGGCTCTATTTAGCGGCTTTACCGCCGTACTGCTTTATACTGAGCTTAATAAAAAAACGTTCGCGCTCGTCGCAGCGTTATTGGCGGTTTCTCTAACTGTAGTTCCGCGTTATTATATAGACTCTTATTTTTATCGGGCCGATGAATATTTTTCGTATAATCCTGTTTTATTAGCCGCGAAAGAAGTGCGCGCGACAACGGAGCCGTCCGATAGAATCTTATTTTTAGATTTTGATTGGGGCGGCGATTTCCAGTATTATAGCCGCAGGAACGGGGCGACTACTAAGGACGTATGGTTCGATAATTTAAGAAATAAACGATTTGATTTTGTCGTATACAAAAACAAAGATAATCCTATATTGAGACGATTGGGCGACATAATGGTCGTAAAAACGGTCGGCGATTGGAAAATCGCTAAGATAAGTAATAATTAAACGTCAAAAATTGCGAGGTAAATTGCAATAATAAATTCAGCAAAATGTAAAATAGGCTACTTGGGTATTGTTTAGTGAATAAGCCGAATTGAACGATGTGGCCGATAAACTCTATACTTGCGATTTGTTTAGACGCTATGGAGAGGACATGGGAAATTATGCATAATAAAATATATCTGGCGTTAATGTTTAGCGCTTGCAGGTCTCCTGATTTTAAGTGAGTAGGCCGTCCCCTTGAAAGGACATAAAGACTTGATTTCACCGCTGGGATATGCTATATTTCTTTCAGGCAAAACGATGTTAATGGATCCAATTGGCAAACGAAAACCCCGAGGGTGGCAGCTCTCGGGGTTTTCTATTCCGTGAAGTACCCAAGTAGCTTAATTTTATATTTTGTCCAATTTGCTATTGTAATTTGCGGCTTGAACTTTTCCAAACAATGTACGATAATATGATTGAAAACAAATACTGCGGTATACGAATATGAAAGGCGGTGATGATATTGCCAATCAAGCCCTACGATGAACTGACGATTCAGGACAACTTTATCTTTCAAAAGGTAATGCGGAACAAAAATATCTGCAAGAAAACAATTGAACGACTGCTGGACATCAGCGTCAAAGACATCTCCTATCCCGAGGAAGAAAAGTCTATCGACGTCCGCCTGGACAGCAAAAGCATCCGGCTCGATGTGTATGTCAACGACGAAAAAGGCACGGTATTCAATATCGAGATGCAGACCAGCAAGGATATGACCGAGCTGGTAAAACGCACCCGGTACTATCAGGCCATGATCGACATCGACCTGCTGGAAAAGGGCCGGAGCTATAAGGCTCTAAATGATACCTATATCATTTTCATCTGTACCTTTGGTGTATTTACGGGAAACCGCCATAAATACACCTTTAGAAATCTCTGTATGGAAGACTATAAAATAGCCCTGGAAGACGGAACTACAAAGCTGTTTCTCAGCACGAAGGGCGAGGCCGACGACATATCCCTGCCCCTGAAAAGCTTTTTGGAATACATCGACGGCCACGCCCCGCAGGACGAGCTGATGAAGGAAATAGACGAAGCGGTGGA
>CAJTSO010000036.1:789-19929 GCA_910579115.1 uncultured Selenomonadaceae bacterium | reverse complement strand
GAGATGGCGCTGGTGACACCGGGAACGATTTCAAAGGGGATGTGGTTCTCTTTCAGAAGGAGCGCTTCCTCGCCGCCCCGGCCAAATACGAAGGGATCGCCGCCCTTCAGGCGCACCACGGTTTTCCCTTCCAGGGCTTTATCGCAGATGAGGCGGCTGATGTCGTCCTGTTTCATGGTGTGATGGCTGGAAGCCTTGCCCACATAGATGAATTCGGCTGTCCGGGGAGCCAAGCTGAGAATGCGCTGGTCCGCCAGCCGGTCGTAGATGACTACATCGGCAAGCTTGAGGGCGTCGGCGGTTTTCAGGGTGGTGAGCCGCCAGTCGCCGGGACCGGCGCCAACGAGAAATACTTTTCCGGGCATTATTATATCCTTTCCTTTCCCTTCACTCAGGCAGAAAATTTATAACGAGCGGTGACTGTTGAAGGTTAAATCTAACAGAGGCTCCTAAAGGGGAGGCTGACTGATCATAGGTTACTCCTTCTTCAAAAGTCCCAGCTCCTGCATTATTTCCAAAGCGCCGTCCTCCAGCAGGGACCCGGCCAGCTGCCGGCCAAGGCTGGCGGCCTCTTCAATGCCGCCTTTTATTTTCCCCCGGAAGACCCTTGCCCCGTCCAGGCTGGCAATGACGGCCTCCGCTTCAATGCCGCTGTCCTTTACCTGAGCGTACACGCCCACGGGAACCTGGCAGCCCCCCTCCACCCGGCTCAGGAAGGCCCGTTCCAGGCTGGCGGCGGCCCAGGTGTCCTCATGGTTCAGAAATTCAATCAGATCGAGAATCTCCCTGTCCTCCGCCCGGGCTTCTATGGCCAAGGCTCCCTGCCCTACGGCGGGCAGGAGATTCTCCCGGCTGATGACCTCCTTTATCCTGCCGCCGAAGCCAAGGCGCTTGAGCCCGGCGCAGGCCAGGATGAGGGCATCGTACTCCCCCCCATCCAGTTTGGCCAAGCGGCTGTTTACGTTGCCCCGCAAATCCCGGATGGTAAGGTCGGACCGCATGGCCAGAAGCTGGGCCCTGCGCCGGAGGGAACTGGTGCCAACGACAGCTCCGGGGGGCAGCTGGTCAAAGCGGTCGTATTTATTGGAGACGAAAGCGTCCCCGGCGTCGTACCGCCTGGTAATACAGGCGATAGTAAGCCCCTCCGGAACGATGGCGGGCATATCCTTCAGACTGTGGACGGCCATGTCGATCCGGCCTTCCAGCATGGCAGTTTCCAGGGCCTTGGTAAAGAGCCCCTTGCCGCCGATTTTTGACAACGGGGCATCCAGTATCCGGTCCCCCTTGGTGGTCATCTTTACCAGCTCCACCGCGAGGCCGGGATATTTATCCCGGAGACATTTTGCTACGTATTCTGCCTGCCAGAGAGCCAAGGCGCTTTGCCGGGTACCGATTTTTATGGTGGATCTCAAGCTTCCTTCCTCCCGTCGCCGGCAGCTCTGTGCCGCTGCTCAAAATTTGCCGCCGTCCCTACCATATCCAGCTTAAAGAGCTTTGTCATGGCCTTGATATAGAAGTTTTCCTTTTCCGTTCCGGCGCTGGCGTTTATTTCCTTCATGGGCTCCCGGAGGAGCTTGCGGACGATCATTTTCGTCATATGCTCGATGAGCCGGTGGCTGTCCTCGTCCAGACTGGCGGGCAGCTTGGACTGAATCCGCCGCAGTTCCCGAGCCCGGATCGTTTCCGCCCGGCGGGAAAGGAGCGCCATCAGTGGCTGGCAGGAAAGGTACTGGAACTTGTCCAGAATGGAGTCAAGCTCCTCCTCAATGATGGTTTCCGCCAGCTTCGCTTCCTTGCCCCGGGCCTCCTTGTGTTCATCCACCACTGCTTCCAGGTCGTCGATGTTGTAAAGGGTCACTCCCTTGATATCTCCCACCAGAGGATCCACATCCCGGGGGACGGCAATGTCGATGAAGATGAGGGGACGTCCGGCCCGGCGGGCCATGACCTGCTGGACGGCCCAGGGACGGACTACGTAATGGGGGGCGCCGGTGCTGGTAATTACTACGTCGGTATTACCGGCCTCGGTGAAGGCATCGTTGAAGCTGACGGCGGTTCCGTTGAAACGGCGGGCCAGCTCCTGGGCTTTATCCCGGTGGCGGTTGGCCACATAGATTTCCTGGCCCCGGCTCCCAAAAGATTTTGCGCGGCCAGCTCCGCCATTTTACCGGCCCCGTAAATGAGAACGTTGGACTCCGCAAGAGTGCCGAAGACCTTTTTGGCCAGCTCCACCGCCGCGTAGCTGACGCTGACCGCGTTGAAGGCGATGCGGGTTTCCGTCCGGACCCGCTTACCAGTGGCAATGGCCCGGTGGAACAGAGTGTTCAGGATGGTGCTGGTGGAATTTTCCTCCCGGGCGATGGAGTAGGCTTCCTTCACCTGGCTGAGGATCTGCCCCTCGCCGATGATGAGGGAGTCCAGGGAGCTGGCCACCCAGAAGAGATGGCGGATACAATCCTCATCATAGAAGGAATAGAGGTATTCATCGATCTCCTCGTTGCTGCCGGACAGGTCGAACCAAAACTGCTTCAACTGCCGGACGTTGGCGTTTTTTTCGTCTACCACCGCGTAGATCTCGCTGCGGTTGCAGGTAGAGAGAACCACCGCCTCGTCGAGAGTCTGATACAGGGGCAGGTTTTTCAGCCCCTTTATGATGCTTTCCCGGGAAAGGGAAAATCTTTCCCGCACCTCCACCGGCGCGGTTTTATGGTTTAACCCCAAAATGACCAAGTGCATTTTCGATAGCTGCCTCCGCCGAATCAAATTTTCGTGCTTTTATCAGGGACGCCAGCTCCTCCGTAAGAACGTCCCGCCAGAACTGCTCCCGTTTCTCCGGTTCGATTTCCGCCCGTACCCGGCGGCGGAGGGGGGAGAGCCGCCGGAGAAAATCCGCAAACTCCTCCAGCCCGGACTTTTCCAGCTGCAATCTGATAAACCGGGAGAAGGCGGGGCTGAGACCACCGGTGGCGATGGTAACCAGCAGCTCCCCCCGCTGGATGCGGGCGGGGACGATAAAATCGCTCTCCTCCATGGGGGGAGCCGCCATATTTACCAGGATGTTTTTACCGTGAGCATCGTCAGCCGCCAGCTTGTTGGCTGTCTCATCGGGAGTGGCGACGATGACCAGCCGGGGCGTTTCCCCGTATTCCGCCCCCAGGGCCTCGATGGCTCCGGCAGTATATTTCGCCGGCACGTGGGAAAGCTTCCCAACAGCCGCCTCCTGTGCCAGCCGGCCGGTAAGGGCCGGGGAAATAACCGTTACCCTCGCCTCCGCTTTCAGCAGGTCCTCCACCCGCCGCTGAGCCACCCGGCCGCCGCCGATGATAAAAACCCGGCGGCCCCGGAGCTTCAAATTTATCGGGTAGTCCATCAGCGCTTACGGGCCAGCACCGTGGACAGGTAGTTCACCGGCTGCCTGGACCGGGAAGCGATGTCGTCGATACGCTCCTCATCGGGCAAGCCGCAGCGGCTGACCATCACCGCCTTGTCGATCATGCCGCATTCCTGGAGGGTATCGGCAATATCGGGGAAATTCTTGTAGACCTTCATGATGACCACGTTGTCGGCAGTCCTGATGGCCTCCCTGACCCGCTCCGGACCGGCGGTGGCCGGAATGATGGAAAGGACATCGTCTCCCTCCACGATGGGCCAGTTCAAATGACTGCCGATGGCCACGAAAGCCGGGATGCCGGGAACTGTTTCAATGGGGATACCAGCTTTCTCCAAAAGCCGGAAAACGTAGATATAGGTGCTGTAGAACATGGCGTCCCCCAGAGTCAGGAAAGCCACATTTTTGCCGGCATCCAGCAGGGCGATAATCTCGTCCTTGTTCTTCTCCCAGGCATCGCCGCTATTACCGGCAAAGCCCCTGACCATGGGAAATACCTGATAGACTATTTCCACGTCGTCCCGAAGATAGGGCCTGGCAATATTAAAGGCCACGCTGCCCTCTTTCTTTTCGGTTTTGGGAGCGATAATCACGTCCACCTTCTTCAGGATGTTGGCCGCCTTAATGGTGAGAAGCTCAGGATCGCCGGGACCTACACCAATACCGTAAAATGTTCCGCGCATGAAATGTTCCTCCTAAAAATTCTTTTAAGGCAAAATAAAAACCCGCCGCGAGGGCAGGTAATCTCTATCTATCCGTTTGCTCGCAGGTTCCTGTCTCATCATACCGCCGGTTTTGAAAACGCCAGTGGTATTTTCCGTCAGGCTGACATTATAAAAATTTTCGTTTCATTATTTATAATTATATATATCAGCTATAATTATGTCAATGATAGATAAAATTTACCCCCGTTGAAAAATAAAAATGAAGCAGGAAAAGAGCAACCCCCTCCGGCTTCATTTTTTTACGCAATATTTATTCAGGCCAAATTAACGGGCATCGGTCAGCTTGTTGTAACTGCGGAGCTTTTCATAGGCAGTGTTGTTGGCGGCGGTTATGGCCCCGGCGGCGTCTCCCTGTGCGGCGGCCTGCTGGTTCCTGGTATACTGCTCCCAGGCGCGGCGGACGGCCCGGGAGTTTACCACCGCCTTGGAGGGCTCCGCATCCTGCTGAGCCTCCTGCTGCTTCATGAACCGCTGAATGCGGGCCTCGGAACGCTGCTGAGCCTCCGTCTTTGCCTCCTTCTCCTGAGCGGCGGCCTCCCGCTGCTGGCGCATGGCCTGCTGGGCTTCGGCGGCCTTGTTCTCCGTCTTTTGGACAGTCTTTCCCGTCCCGGCCATGGGGCGGACAGCGGCGGCCCGGCGTTCCTCCTCCTGCTGGATCGGGGTGGCGCTGCCTGTGGACTGCTGGGCGGCAGATTTGAGTTCGCCGGTGGAAATCCGCTCGGCCACCGTGGGAACAGCCGAGACCTCGGCCACATGATTTTCGGCAATGCCAGGCTCGGAAGCGGCGGCTTCGGCGGCGGCGGCAACGTCCGTCACGGCGGCGGACCCTGCGGAGGGTACCGAGGTACTGGCCACGGCGGCATAGGTTTGGTTTGCGGCATTAGAATTGGTGACGGAGCTGGCAGTCTCCAGCTGTTCTATAGAGCTGTAATTGGTACTGTTGGTGGCCACTGCTTCCATGGCGGTGCTGTTGGCGGAGAGAACGCCGCTCTTGTGGTCGATGGCATTAGGGCCAGACTGCTGAGGGGCAGTTACGTTCAGGACGGGCCCATTGGCAGACTGCATCGCCGCCAGACCGGAGTTAGGAGCCACATTGGCGCCGGTCTGACCTCGGGCCGCGTTCATGGCGATGATTTCCTGAGCAGAACCCTGCTGGGCCGTACCGTTGACGGAACCGGTAGAAGCCGCTGCCTGATTGCTGGCGGTCTTGGTCTGAGGAGCGGGGTTAGCCGCTGACATGGAGCCAGTGGCGGCCATCTCCGCGGCGGCATCCTTCTTTTCTCCAGCGGCTTGAATATTGGCGACCGAATTTTCCCGGGCAGCGGTAACAGCCCCGGCGGAGGACATTCCCTGGGCCACAGCCTTGGCGGCCTGCTGGGCGATGGCCTGAGCCTCTCCCCCATTACCGGCCTTTTCAAGACTGCTCCGCAGCTCCCGGCGGACATCCTCCGCCTCCTGCGCCTTGTTGTAAAGATTTTCGTCGTGCTCTTCAATAAAATCCATTTCCTCCGTGGACAGCTCTACCCCCTGATAGAGCTTCTGGCGGATGGACTGAACCTCCTTCTGGGGGTCGCCGCTTCGGTCGGGCACAGCAGACAGCTCCGCTCTGAAAGCAGGCGCCTCCATCCCCGAGGGACGAACCGTTTCAACAGCCCCGGCAGCTGGTTGATAGGCAGAGGCTGCACTCTGTCGGCTGATCCCATAGCTGTCCTTCAGCTGTTCATTCATTCCATTGACTTGACCTGCGCCGTTGATTGCTTCCGGCATGACAAACACCTCTCCTCTTTTTATATAAAACTTCCTATATACACTTCTATCTACCGTGATTTTAACCTGCCGGCGTCAATCCGTCAAGAATATTAGTGAAGTGGTACAAAAATTTGGGACTAAGGGGCAACCGCTAATCCATCTCACAGGCTCCCCTCAAGGATAGCCGGCTCCGCAGGAGCCTGATGAGTGAAACAAAAAAACCGCCTCTGCGAGACGGTATAATTTCTGGCTGGGGTAGCTGGACTCGAACCAACGAATGCGGGATTCAGAATCCCGTGCCTTACCAGCTTGGCGATACCCCAGTGGTGTGAACATGGAGCATTATACTGTATACCTGAATGATTGTCAACAAGTTTCAGAAAAAATTCCCCTCAATATCCAAGGTGACGGTAATCATTGAACCGACCGAAAAAGGAAAATGCCGGCAGGGGGAAATTCCTTTGCAATTTCCTGAAAGGCTGCATTATAATAGCATCAGGTTTTCATTATATTTACGAAGCTGTCCGCTGAATTTTCCCGCGGGCGGTTCGTTATATGCCGATAATTTACATTGAGAAGAGGAGAATACCATGGCTGTTTCAATCAATTACGTCCCCAACCGGAAGCTCTCCGCCGCCCCCGGCCCCGACTGGCTGACGATTCCGGCCGGAGCCGAAGTCCGCCGCTTCCACGAAAGCATGGCCGCTTTCGCTCCTACTCAGTTAAAATCCCTGAAAAATCTGGCCAAACAGCTGGGAGTAAAAGCCATATACGTGAAGGACGAATCCACCCGCTTTGGCCTGAAAGCCTTCAAGGCCCTTGGCGCCAGCTGGGCCATCACCAGAGTGATCTGCCGCCGGCTGGGCCTTGACTATCGTACCGTTACCTTTGACGAGCTTCGCTCCGAAAAATACGGGGAGGCCATCCGCCAGATGGTATTCGCCTCCGCCACCGACGGCAACCACGGCAAAGGCGTCGCCTGGACGGCTCACCAGCTGGGCTGCAAGGCCTATATCTTCATGCCCCGGGGCACCGTGGAGGCCCGGCGGGCGGCCATCCTGGCAGCCGGGGCCACGGAATGCGCCATTACTGATCTGACCTATGACGATACCGTCCGCCTGGTGGCGAAACGAGCCGAGCAGGAGGGCTGGACCATCGTCCAGGATACCTCCTGGGAAGGATATGAGGAGGTTCCCCGTTACATAGCGGAGGGCTACATGACCATGGCGGCGGAATCCCTTGAAGCTTTGCGGGAGCAAGAGGAAGATCCCCGGGCCATGCCCACCCATGTGTTCCTTCAGGCGGGGGTTGGTGCCATGGCCGGCAGTGTGGCCGGCTACCTGATAAATGCCGCCGGCGAGGCGGTAAAGCCCCGACCGGTCATCAGCCTGGTGGAGCCTACGGAAGCCGCCTGCTTCTACGACACGGCCCTTATCGGCGACGGCCGGCGGCACCCGGCGAGAGGCAATGCCGTCACCATCATGGCCGGCCTGAACTGCGGCGAAATCGCCTCCATGGTCTGGCCGATACTGAGGGATTTTGTTTCTTATTATCTGGCCATGGAGGATTACGCCGCCGCCGAAGGAATGCGGCAGCTGGCCCACCCGGCGGGGGACGACCCGGCAGTGACCGCCGGTGAATCCGGAGCCTCCGGCTTCGGCGCCGCCCGGCTCATCCTCGCCCACGAGGAATTGAAACCGCTGCGGGAAGAAATGGGCCTTGATGAAAACAGCATCCTCCTGCTGTACAATACCGAAGGGGACACCGACCCGGAAAATTACCGCCGCATTGTGGAGGAAGGAACCTATCCTCTGCCGTAAAAATTTCAAAATAATAAAGTTAGCGTAGTTTCCCACGAGAACACCACCAACGCCGAGTCCGTCATTCGTGACGCAGATATGGCTTTGGCCATGACTGATTTATTTCACAAAGAACAATATTATGGCCCAGGCAAACCAAAATTCCCCGGCATACTTTCCCTCCTCCAGTGATTCACAGCCTGACGGACGGCCTTGCTTTCGCAGACAACGACGAAAGCGGGGCCGTCTTTGTCATTTACGGGGAAAAAAATAAAAAAAGCGGGCGGCAAAGCTAAAGTAAATCATTTTTCTTACGATTAAACTGTTAAGAAGTGATCCCCCAGATGTTTTTTGACTGGAGGTTTTTTGTTATGTCAATGGTAATCGCTAACAATCTGTCGGCGCTGGGCGCCCTGAACACCTTAAATGGTAATACGAACTCCTTGAGCAAGGCCCTGAAGAAGGTGTCCAGCGGCCAGAGAATAAACAATGCGGGAGACGATTCTTCCGGCTATGCCATTTCTGAAAAAATGCGGACCCAGATCCGCACCCTCGACCAGGACCGGGCCAACGTCCAAAACGGCGTGTCCCTGTGCAAGGTGGCCCTGGGAGGCCTGGAAAACGTGAAAGAATCCGTTGCCCGTATGCACGACTTGGCCATGCAGTCCACCAACGACACCATGACTGATTTTGACCGCCAGATCCTCCAGAAGGAATACGACCAACTCAAGGACAATATCGAATCCATCGTGTACGAAACCACCTTCAACGGTATCCACCCCCTGTACCCGGCGGAGGGTATTTCTTCCGGGAAACCTCATTTCCTCCCGGCGGATATTGTATTCATCATTGACACTACCGGAAGCATGAGTGGGGCAATCGCAAGGGTTAAGGCCAATATAGAAAACTTTGCAGATAGTTTGGCAGCGGCTGGAATAGACTATCAATTCGGGCTTGTCAGCTATGGAGACGTTTTGTCTGGTGATCCGTTGACAAAAAAAGATTTTACTGCTGATATAACGACTTTCAAGGCAAATCTTGAAGCGATGCCTGCCACTACTGGGGGAGATAGTCCTGAATCAGGGCTGGAAGCCATTATGGATCCGACAGACGGCGCTTTATCCTTCCCTTTCCGGGACGGTTCCGTAAAGCAGTTTATCGTGGTAACTGATGCTAGGGTCCACTACAAGGGGGATGGAACGGCCAGTACATATACAATCGAAGAAACCAATGCGAAATTGAAGGAGGAGGGAGTAAAGCTCACTTATGTTACAGAGCCTGATACCCCTTATTACAAGCCAGCGAGTCATTGGCATCAGATTGCTGACGGAACCGGCGGCATGGAAATTGTATCTCCTGGCCGCCTTGACTCCTACGATTTCTCAATAATGCTTGACGACTACGCCCGAAAGATTTCCGTAGAGTCAGTGGCCGACGGCGAGGCGGAGAATTGGCTGTACATCCAGGAGGGCACGAAAGCCAATCAGACCATTACCCTTCACGTTTACGATAATCGCTTGGCCGCTTTGGGAATTGGAGACACCAAGGTAAATCCTATGGAGGCGGCCCATCTGGCCATGGATAAGCTAGACGCAGCTCTGGAGATCGTCCTCAGCCACGCCACCACCTGGGGTGCCACCGCTTCCCGCTTGGAATACGCGGAGAGTAATATCGTCACCGCCCATGAGAATACCACCAACGCCGAATCCATCATCCGTGACGCTGATATGGCCATGGCTATGACCGACTTCACCAAGAACAATATCCTGACCCAGGCTGCCCAGTCAATGCTGGCTCAGGCAAACCAGAATTCCTCCAATGTGCTCTCCCTGCTTCAATGAACAGGTAAGTAAACGGATAAATAAATGTAGATAGGATAATCAGATAAATAGAGAAAGCCTGGGAAAATGATTCCTCATTTTCCCAGGCTTTCTCTATTATAAGGCTCTCCTATAGGGCAGCTGGCGGTGAAGATGCCTGAGAGGTAAAATTTTAGTTTGTTTTCCGAAAGACGAATAACTGATTATATTTCCCCCTTTTTTGTGATACAATTAAGCCAGTCCAAAGGAGCGTTTATTGATTTTTTCAGAAGCGAGGCGTAATATATGGCTGATGTTCAGGATAAAGCGGGCGGCAAGGCCCCTGACGAATACCCCTGTCTCACGGAGCCGATCTCCAATGAGGGCGTGAATATGACCGACGAAAAGGCCCTGGAGATCCTGCGGCAGATTTTCGCCGGCAACCGCTTCACCCAGTACGTGGGGATCATTATTGACGAAGTGAGCTACGGCAAGGCAAAGCTGAGCCTGCCCATCGACGCCGGGATCCATGCAAACCTTACCGGCCACGTCCATGGGGGAGCCCTGTATACCCTGGCCAATACCGCCGCCGGTGTGGCGGCAATGAGTACCGGCCGGTTCATCGTGACCCAGAGCATGACGGTAAACTACAGCCGAAATATCGTTCCCGGCGACACGGCCACCTGCTACGCTCGGGTGACCCATGCCGGACGGCGGATGGTTGACCTTACCGCCGACATATACGACGGACAGGGGCGGCTCATGGTGAACGCCGTCATCGCCATGTTTGTCACCGGCTACAGCAGCCTGATACCGGCCAAGTGGTGATGACGTTCCATTCAATCGTTCCGTTCGATTAAGGAAGGTAAATTTTTTGAAAAGAAAAAGAATGGGGTCGCAAAGACAACAGAATAACCGGAAAACCCAGACCAGGCGGGGACGCCATGGAAAGAAAAACAGCCGGCGGGGCTTCATCGTCCTGGCTCTGCTCCTTATTATGGCAGCGGCGGCGGTGGCAGGCTTCTTTTTCAGCGGCTCCCTGCTGGACAAGGAAAAAGCGGCAAAGCGGCCCGAGGGCCGCCTGAAAAAGCAGGAGCTTCTGGTGGCAAGGGACAAGGCCATGATCCTCATCATGGGGGTAGACACCCGGGAGGATGATATCGGCCGCTCCGATACCATGATGGTGGCGGCGGTAGACCCAAAGAAGAAGCAGGCATCCCTCCTGTCGGTCCCCCGGGATACCCGGGTTCATATCGATGGCTACGGCTATGAAAAAATCAACGCCGCTTTCCTGCTGGGGGGCCGCCAGCTCGCCCAGCGCACGGTGGAGGACTTTCTCGGCACCCCCATCGACCACTATGTCATGGTCAATAACCGGGCCTTCACGAGAGTCATTGACGCCATCGGCGGCATAGATATTGACGTGGAAATGCGCATGGAATACGAAGATCCCTGGGATGATGACGGCGGCCTTGTAATCGACCTTTATCCCGGCTTCCAGCACCTTGACGGCAAGGAGGCCATCGGCTATGTCCGCTATCGTGACGAGGAAGGGGATATCGGCCGCATCGCCCGGCAGCAGAAATTCATCCGGGCGGTAATGGAAAAGATTACCAGTCCGGCCATCATCACGGACCTTCCGGGAATCGCCTCGGTAGTCTACGACAACATCGAGACGGATATGTCCCCGCGCCAGCTGCTGGAGCTGGCCGGAGCCTTCAAGGAGGCAAAGAGTCAGGGCCTGAAGGCGGAGATGATCCCCGGGGAGCCCTACGACAATCCGGAGGACGGACTGAACTACTGGGTCCCCAGCATCTACACCACCCGGGAAATGGTGGCGGAGGTATTAGGGGTGCCCATGACTGCCGCGGCCCGGCGGGCAATGGAAATCGACGCGGCTGATTACGCCGCCTCCCTGCCGGCGGCTGTCCGGGACAGCGTATCGGTAGATGATGACGACGTGGCCTCGGTAAAGAGCGGCAAATCCGTCAGGTCAGACAAGAAAACCAGGCGGGAAACGGCCAAAACTGAATCCTCCAAAGGAAAGAAAAAGAAAGACGTCAGGGCGGAAGTAAAGGAGGAGGAAGAACACTCCGAGGAAAGGGAGTCCCGGCAGGAGACGGAGGAAAAAACCTCTGGGGAAGAAGATACCCGGCAGGAAGCAGAAGAAATAACCTCCGAGGAAAAGGCTCCCCGTCCGGAAACCACAAGACCTGCCGCCCCCAATCGTCCGGCCCCCTCCGCCGTTCCCGGCATGAAAGGCGGCAAGGGGAAATAATAAACAGGGTCTCTCAATGGGAAGCGACCGATGGCTGATCGGGGTTATAGATTTTTGCTCATACCCTCTCAGGCAGTCCTGACGGACTGCCAGCTCTCCCAGAGAGAGCCACGGGGGCTTACCTCCCATTAATGTGGCCGTAACCCAAAGTGTTCGCTTTAAGCGAAGAGTTGCTGAGGGCTTGACTTTTTGACCAAAGATGATATAATATTTACTTGCAGAAATGCTCATGCCTCAGGGCGTCCATTAACGGGGATGTAATGGGTTCGACGGGGGCAGCTGGTGCATCGTAAGCGAGCCGGAGTCTCCGTCCACTCCGTAAAAAGGCGGAATCCTTTATAAATATAAAGGCTAACGACAATTACGCACTCGCAGCCTGATTTGGCTGCCCTCCCGCCCGGCTGAGCCCGCGCTCCGAGCCGGGAGGTCAAACAGCGGGATCACCTGTGTAAGGAGCTCCGACTTACACAGGGAGAATCAAGGAGATCGCCAAAGGACGGATTGCCCCTGAACCGTCTCCGGCTAAAAATAATCAGTGGCTGCGCTCGGAGAAATCGGTGAAACAATGCTTTCGGACAGGAGTTCGATTCTCCTCATCTCCACCAGACAGTCTGCCGGCTGCGGAAAGCAGCCGCTGTATATACGATTGTGTCGGAAGCGGCACTGAAGGCCGGTTGGCGTAGTGCCAGCCGGCCTTTGTTGTCGGGAAATATTTTACCGGGAGGGTAAAAGC
Source organism: uncultured Selenomonadaceae bacterium (assembly GCA_910579115.1). Lineage (GTDB taxonomy): Bacteria > Bacillota > Negativicutes > Selenomonadales > Selenomonadaceae > RGIG250. The sequence continues at coordinate 7,458 of CAJTSO010000036.1, read as the reverse complement.
ATGATTTATCCATTTATGACATTGGAAGATGATACGGAAATTGTTCATTCTGATATGCGGGAAGACGGCACCGTCAAGGTATATATAGAAAAACCTGATGCGGAATATTGCTTCCGGCACGCTACCTGCTACCTTCCCGGCTATACCTGGGAGGATATTTATCAATTTGATGAAGCTGATATCGCCCGCTATCAGGAAATCCTGGAATCTACGGCGCATTTGATCCTGCGCTTTTCCCAGGAGGGTGGTTTTGAAAATGCCGCAGGTTTTTAAGATAGGTTCATACTGGGTGTTTTTCTGGACTAATGAGGGCAAACCAATAGAGCCCATCCATGTGCATATAGCGAAGGGGGCTCCTCAGAAAAATGCTACCAAGATATGGATAACAAAAGCAGGCAAATGCTTTTTAGCCAATAATAATTCGCATATTAAGCCGGGAATTTTAAGGAACATTATGGATATTATTGAAGCGAGAAGCGGAGAGATTATCAAAAAATGGTATGATTATTTTGGCCGAATTGATTATTACTGCTGATTCTCCAGAGGATAATTTACTTACAGTAGTTTCTCCACCAGACAGTCTGTCGGCTGCGGAAGGCAGCCGCTGTATATACGATTGTGTCGGTAGCGGCACTAAAGGCCGGTTGGCGTAGTGCCAGCCGGCCTTTGTTGTCGTCCTTTGCGTGTTTTCCGGCATAAGAAAACCTCCCGCTGTAGTTTTCCATTTGTTCTACAGCAGGAGGTTTTCTTTTTTATTGGCTTGTTTTACAGGGCACAGTCCATTCATGCCCGGGAAATCCGTTATCTGCCGGATAATGGCTCCCCTTCAACAGCTTCCGTTGAATTACCGGTCAGGGGTTATTCTTCTTCCGGGCCGGTGAGGTTGTCCAGGGCTTTGTCGGCGGCCTGGGCCTCCCGGGCGAGGGCGGCGGCTTTTTCCATTTCGCCCGGTTCCGCCTTTATCACCCGGAGGCCTTCCGTGCCGTCCTCCGGCTCCTCCTTGATGTCGCTGACGGCGAAGGAGGCAACCATGTCCCCGGGGGTGGGGGTGATGACCTTTACCCCGCTGGTATTGCGGCTGACATTTCTGATGTCCTCGACGGGGGTGCGGATGACGATGCCGCCGGTGGTGATCAGGAGGAGTTCCTCATCACCCTTTACCAGCTTGAGGCCGATGACGGAGCCGGTTTTTTCGGCCACCTTGAAGTTCTTGACGCCCTTGCCGCCCCGGGCGGTTTTCCGGTAGTCGGTCAGGGGGGTGCGCTTGCCGAAGCCCAGCTGGGTGACGGCCAGGACTTCCCGGCCGTCGTTGGCCAAGTCTTCCACTACGTCCATGCCAATTACTTCATCATTCTCCGCCAGGGTTATGCCCTTTACGCCCCGGGTCTGACGGCCCATGGAGCGGACGCCGGCTTCGTTGAACACGATGGCCTGGCCGTCTCTGGTTCCGATGATTACGTCGCTGGAACCGTTGGTAAGACGAACGGAGATGAGTTCGTCCATTCCCGGCTTGTCCTCGTCTCCGGCTTCGCTTTGGAGGAAATCCGTTTCCGAGAGGTCGCCTCCGGTGATAATGTCGCCGCCGCTGTTGGAAAGGGCGGCAAGCTCGGCGGAATCTCCCTCGTCCTCGTCCAGCTTGATGGCGATAATGCCGCCGGAGCGAATGTTGTCGAAGGCGGAGAGGGGAGTTTTTTTGACGATGCCCCGCTTGGTGGCCATTAGGAGGAAGTTTTCCTCCAGGAACTGGCTTATCTGCTCCCGTTCCTTATCAGACTTGCAGTCTCCGGTGAACTTGCGGATGGGGATCACCGCCGTGATTTTTTCGCCGCCGGAAAGGGACAGAAGGTTGGAAAGGTGCTGTCCCTTGGCCTGACGGGCGGCTTCGTTGATGTCGTAGCCCTTCAGCTTGTAAACCCGGCCCCGGCTGGTGAAGAAGAGGATCGTGTGATGGGTGGTGGTGAGAAGCAGGGTTTCCACGATGTCCTCGTCCTTTGTTTTCATACCGGTGATGCCTTTGCCGCCCCGCTTCTGGGACTTGTAGGTAGTCAGGGGCAGGCGCTTGATGTAGCTGCCTCTGGTGAGGGTCACCACGATATCCTCCGTGGGAATCACCGATTCCAGATCGATTTCTCCATCAGCGGCCACGATCCGGGTGCGGCGGTCGTCGCCGTACTGTTCTTTGACGGCGGCAAGCTCTTCCCGGATAATGGCTTTGAGCTTTTCCTCATCGGCGAGAACACTGCTGAGCCAGTCGATGGTTTTCAGCACTTCCTGATATTCCTCACGGATCTTGTCCCGTTCCAGGCCGGTGAGCCGCTGGAGGCGCATATCGAGAATTGCCTGGGCCTGTTTGTCGGAGAAGCCGAAGCCTTCCATGAGGGCGGTTTTGGCGGTGTCTCCGTCCAGGCTCTGGCGGATGGTGGTGATGACGGCGTCCAAGTGGTCAAGAGCAATGGTGAGACCTTCCAGAATGTGGGCCCTGGCTTTGGCCTTGTCCAGCTCGTACCGGGTGCGGCGGCGGGTGACGATTTTCTGGTGCTCGATGTAGGCGGTGATAATTTCCGCCAGGTTCATGGTCCGGGGAGTTCCCCCATCCAAGGCCAGCAGAATGGCGCCGAAGGATTCCTGCAGCTGGGTGTGCTTGTAGAGCTGGTTCAGGACGACTTTCGGGGCGGCGTCCCGTTTCAGCTCGATGACGATGCGCATACCGTCCCGGTCGGACTCGTCCCGGAGGGCGGTAATGCCCTCTACCTTTTTGTCCCGGTGGAGCTGGGCGATGGATTCGATGAGGCGGGCTTTGTTTACCTGATAAGGCAGCTCCGTGACGATTATCTGCTTTTTGCCGCTCTTTATTTCCTCAATGTGGCTGACGGCCCTCATCTTAATGGAGCCCCGGCCGGTATGATACATATCGCTGATGCCGCCAAGACCCATGATCTGGGCGCCGGTGGGAAAATCAGGCCCCTGAATTACCTTCATCAGGTCGTCCACGGTAGCCTGGGGATTGTCCAGAACCATCAGGGCGCCGTCAATGGCTTCCTTCAAATTGTGGGGCGGAATCTTCGTGGCCATGCCCACGGCGATACCCTCCGAGCCGTTTACCAGAAGCTGGGGGAAGCGGGCGGGGAGCACGGCAGGTTCCTTCAGGGATTCATCGTAGTTTGGAGTAAAATCAACGGTGTCCTTCTCGATGTCCTTCAGCATCAGCTCGGAGATTTTGGACATACGGACTTCGGTGTAGCGCATGGCGGCGGCGGGATCTCCGTCCACGGAGCCGAAGTTGCCATGGCCGTCCGCCAGCAGGTAACGGATGGAGAAATCCTGGGCCATGCGGACGATGGCGTCGTAGACGGAGCCGTCCCCGTGGGGATGGTACTTACCCAATACCTCGCCCACGATGCGGGCCGATTTCTTATAGGGCTTATTGGAGCCCATGCCCGCTTCCTGCATGGCGTAGAGGATGCGGCGGTGAACGGGCTTCAGTCCGTCCCGCACGTCGGGAAGGGCCCGGGAGACGATGACGCTCATGGCGTAATTGATATAGGAATTCTTCATTACCGACGCAAGATCGACGGAAACGATTTTGTCCTGACCGTAATCCAAAAAATATCACCTCATAAAATTTCAAATACACCCTCTCCGTCACGTCTGGCGGCATGACACCTCTCCCGGAGGGAGAGGCAGGAGGGCCATCCATTGCTCTCTCTTTGGGTTGACAGAAGCTGTCAACGAAGCTGACTGAAAGGTGAGAAGACACTTTCACATGATTGATTATACCATATTTTACGGGGGTGAACAATGCGGAAATGCCGGTTGGCCAGCGGCCCTCCCCAAAGACAGCCGGTTTATTCCGCGGAGGGGGGTAACGGCAGGCCGCTCCCTGCCAATTGGCAGAAATTGCCTTGCAATTTTCCAAAGGGCTGCATTATAATGATCAAATCAGGAACATTTCAGCTGTCCTCCATTCGGCGCGCCGGTATCAAAGGAGAGGCAGATATATATAATTGCGGGGTGGATTGTTTGTCAGAAAACCAGGGAAAGCTGACGGCGGAGGAAAATCTTGAGAAAAAGGCTCGGGAAATGCTGGAGGAGAAGGAAGCCGACGCCCGGATGCGGACTTATACGGGGCCCATGGGAAAGCTTATCACCGTCATGCTCTGCCTGTGGACGGTGTTCCAGCTCTACTTCACCACCATCGGCTCCATCAGCGCCATCAACCTGCGGGCCTTTCACTGTATCTTCCTGCTGGTCTTTACTTTCCTGCTCTTTCCGACTTACAAGAAGGAGAAGCGGGTGCGGAAGCTGCCCCCGATATGGGACGCTGCCTGTATCCTCCTGACTATTGGCGCCTTCGGCTACCTTATCGTGAACTACAGTCAGATCGCCGCCACCGGGGGGCGGGTCAGCGAGCCGGAGCTCTGGATCGCGGCGGCGGGCCTGCTGCTGGTCTTTGAAGCGGCCCGGCGGGCATCGGGGAACCTGATGATCCTGGCGCTGATCTTTCTGGGCTACAACTGGTTCGGGGAATACCTGCCGGGGCTTTTGGGGCATAACGGCTTTACCCTGAAGCGGGTGCTGATCACCCAGTTCTGGGGGACGCAGGGTATTCTGGGAACCGGAATCGGCGTGTCCGCCACCTACATTTTCATGTTCGTGGTCTTCGGGGCCTTCCTGAAGCACAGCGGCTTCTCGGATTTTATCAACGACTTTTCCCTGACGCTGGTGGGGCGGACCTCCGGCGGCCCGGCGAAGGTGGCCGTGGTGGCGTCGGCGCTTTTGGGCATGATAAACGGCTCCGCCATCGCCAATGTGGCCACCACCGGCACCATCACCATCCCCCTCATGAAGCGGGCCGGGTACAGGAAGGAATTTGCCGGGGCCGTGGAGGCGGTAGCCTCCACCGGCGGCCAGTTCTGCCCGCCCATCATGGGGGCGGTGGGCTTCGTCATGGCGGAGTTTTTGAGCATCAGCTATACGGCGGTAATGCTGGCGGCTTTTGTTCCCGCTTTCCTCTATTATCTGGGGCTGTTGTTCTCCGTCCACTTTGAGGCGAAACGCCTGGGGCTGTCGGGTCTGGCCAAAGAAAATATCCCCGAGGCCTCAAGGGTCCTGAAGCAGCAGGGCCATCTGGTGATTCCGCTGGTGTGCCTGCTGGGACTCATGTTTGCCGGATACACGCCACTCTTTAGCGCCGTGATGAGCATTTTTGCCACGGTGGCCGCCAGCTGGCTCCGGAAGGAAACCCGGATGGGCCTGGACAAAATCACCACCGCCGCCGTGGAGGGAGCCCGCTCCGCCATCAGCGTGGGGGTGTGCTGCGTGGTCATCGGCGTGATCATCGGCACCGTCACCCTCTCCTCCATCGGCCTCAACATGGGCTATCTGATCCTTTCCGTCGTGGAGAACAACAACATTTACCTGACCGGGCTTCTGGTAATGATCATGTCCACCATTCTGGGGATGGGAGTCCCCGGGGTGGCGGCCTACGTTATAGTTCAGGCAGTGGCGGTTCCCGTCCTCATCGAGTCCGGTACCCTGCCCATCACCGCCCACCTTTTCTGCCTGATTTACGCCTGCCTTTCCAATATCACTCCCCCGGTAGCCATGAGCGCCTACGTGGCGGCGGGCATTGCCGGCAGCGATCAGACCAGGACGGGAATCTGGGCGGTGCGGCTGGGTCTCATCGGCTTTATCATTCCCTTCTTCTTCCTGAACAATCCCATCCTGCTGATCGGCGTGGATAAAACGGCGGCAATGTCCGCCACCGCCTGGGCGGCGTTTACCGCCTCGCTGGGAACTATTGCGCTGGTGGCGGCCCTGGAGGGCTGGGTCATAAAAAATGCCGGTGTCCCCGAGAGGCTCCTGCTGGCGGCGGCCTGCCCCCTGCTGCTTTACGCCGATACCCTGACGGACGCCATCGGCTTTGGCTGCTTCGGGCTGGTGGTGGTCTATCAGTTCCTCCGCCGGGGGAAAACGGCCAGGGCGACGTGACTATGGAGTAAAAAACAGGGAATAATATCTGTAAGAAAACCGTTAATCAACATCGGGGGGTAGCGATTGCCGAATTAAATAATGATGGCAGAGCTTATCACCGCTATGTTGATTCCCGAGCGAGAGCTGGTTTTCGTCAGATATTATTTCCCTGTCGTGCTATATAATAGCTGGTAAATTTTCTATACATTTAAGGAAAGAAGGATGTATCACATGAAGCTTTGGAAAAAACTGGTGACCGCGGGAGTCATTGCCTCCCTGTCCATCGGCTGTCTGGCCGGCTGCGGGGGAGAAAAGAAAAAGGAGGAGGCCCCCAAGCCGAAAGCCGCCGCCGCGGAGAAGCTGAAGATCAACTTCCCCACCGCCGGCGCCGCCGGCGCCCTCTACGCGGTAGGAGCCGCCATTACCAACAACTGGAACCAGACCGTTCCCTCGGTGAGCGCCGCCAGTCAGGCTTCCGCCGGTGGTATCGCCAATCTGAACATGGTCTCCGATGGAGAGGCCCAGGTATCCATTGCCATTTCCTCCAACGCTTACCAGTGCCTCAACGGTACGGACAGCTTCAAGGGCCACGCCTACAAGGATCTGAAAGCCATCGCCGGTCTTTACATGAATCCAAATCAGGTGGTGGCCACCGACAAGTCCGGCATCAACTCCCTGGCGGACATCCGGGGTAAA
>CAJTSO010000036.1:0-779 GCA_910579115.1 uncultured Selenomonadaceae bacterium | reverse complement strand
AGTTTGCCGTGGCCGCCGCCGGTTCCTCCGTTTACAATGAAGCCAACGCCCACCTGACCACCGTTGGCCTGAAGTTCCCGGATGATCTTGACGCCCAGCTCATTGGCTTCGCCGCCGCGGCGGATATGCTCCAGAACGGCACCATCGATGGGGCCTGGATCATGTCCGGCGCTCCGGCTGCCGCCGTATCCCAGGCGCTGGCCTCCGGCTGCCACCTGATCAACATCGACGACAGCACCATGGCCGATTTGAAGAAAAATTATCCCTGGTACGCTCCCTACACCATCAAGGCCGGCACTTATCCCAACCAGAAGGAGGACGTAAAGACCTCCGCCATCAAGATGGTAATGTTCTGCCGGGGAGATTTGCCGGAGCAGGTGGTCTATGAGCTGACCAAGTCCTTCTGGACAAACATTGAAAAGCTGGGGAAGGCCCAGAAAAATTTGCAGGGGCTGAAGCCGGAGGAAGCGGTAAAGGATATTTCCAATATGCCCCTTCATGCCGGGGCTGCCAGGTATTACAAGGAAATCGGCGTGTTGAAATAAATTTTTGGCCATAAGTGAATACACCGGTCGATAGACAGCAAAGGGGACTGCACGATGTGCGGTCCCTTTTATAATGTGGGGAGGCTTACAGGCTCCAGCGTAGATTGGCGTGAGCCCTCTCCGGCACATCTGACGATGCGCCACCTCTCCCGTAGGAAAGGGCAAGCTTGTCGACAAAATCACTTATTCTGTCTGAGGCTCCCCTTTAGGGGAGCTGTCGCTGGAAGCGACTGA
>CAJTSO010000035.1:10760-20011 GCA_910579115.1 uncultured Selenomonadaceae bacterium | reverse complement strand
GCTGCTGAAGCCAAAGCAGAAGCAGAGCGTTTAGCACGTGAAAAGGCTGAAGCTGAACGTTTAGCCAAAGAGAAGGAAGAGGCTGAAAGATTAGCTAAAGAAAAAGCCGAAGAAGAAAGATTAGCCAAAGAAAAGGCCGCCGCTGAAGCTAAGGCTGAAGCTGAGCGTCTCGCACGCGAAAAGGCCGAAGCTGAAGCCAAAGCGAAAGCGGAAACTGACGGCGAGGGCCTGGAGCAGCTGAAGCGGCGGGCTGTGGAACAGCAGATGGCGGCGCAGAAGCGTATCGCTGACATGGAAGCGGCCATGAAAGCTCGCTTGGCGGATGTGGAAAACCGGCAGGCGGAGATGGAACGGCTCCTGAGCGATACGAAAATCAAGTGCGCCATGCAGGAGGCCGAAGCCCAGGAGCAGAAAAAGCAGCTCCTGGCGGAGGCCCGGAATCAGATCGAGTCCGAGTCGGCGGAAGCTCTTGCTGCGGCGAAGGAACAGGGACACAGTGAAGGCTATGAAGCCGGTTATCAGGAAGGAATCGAGACCGCCCGGAAAGAGCAGCGGCAGGCCCTTCTTGATGCCGTGGCCCAGGCGGAGAAAATTCTGGCTGACGCCAAAGCCGATAAACGAAATTATCTGGTAGAGACCGAAGGCCAAATCGTCGGCCTTGTTCTTGATATTGCCAACAAGATACTGCCCCAGCACTTCATCGACGCCCCTCAGGTAATTCTTCCCCTTGTCCGCAAGGCGATAATGAAGATAAAGGATCAGCCGGAGGTTATCATCAGGGTTTGTCCTGATCAGTATGACCTGCTTCTGCTGGCAAAGAATGAGTTTCAGGCTTTGCTGGAGGGGCAGGGGACGTTGGAGATAAAGTCCGATGAAAGCCTGTCCATCTCCGACTGCATTCTGGAAAGCCCCGCCGGTAATGTGGATGCCCGGCTCTCCGTCCAGCTGGAAGCCGTTGAAGCCGCCGTCCGGAGCAGGCTGAGCACGCTCCTGTCCCTCCAGTCTCAGGAACCGGCCGCCGAAAGCTGACCATTTGAAATCGATGGGGTCCCTTTGGGGTTTGTCTGCGCTATGGAAATAAATTTTGCTAAATTCCGGGAGGCCATTGACTCCTGCGAATCAATAAAAATGTCCGGCAAGGTCACCCAGGTCATTGGGCTTGTCATCGAGTCCAAAGGCCCCAGCGTCAGTCTGGGCGAGCTTTGCTACATCTCCTCCCGCTTTCCCGGCGTGGAACCCATTCCCGCCGAAGTAGTGGGCTTTCGGGAAGGACTCGTCCTCCTGATGCCCATTGGCGAAATGGAAGGGGTAGGCCCCGGCTGCGAAGTGGTCAGCGCCCAGCGCACCTTGCAGGTGAAGGTGGGGCCGGAGCTGTTGGGACGGGTTCTGAACGGTCTGGGACAGCCCATGGACGGAAAAGGACCTCTCCTTTGCAAGGAGGAATATCCCTTGCAGGCGGCGGCCCCGGACCCCCTGAAGCGCCCCCGCATCCATGAACCTCTTTATGTGGGCGTCAGGGCTCTTGACGGGCTGATTTCCCTGGGCAGTGGCCAGCGCATCGGGATCATGGCCGGTTCCGGCGTGGGAAAATCAACCCTTCTGTCCATGATCGCCCGCAATACGGAAGCCGATATCAGCGTCATTTCCCTCGTGGGAGAACGCGGCCGTGAAGTCAGGGACTTCATAGAGCGTGACCTGGGGGAGGAGGGCCTCAAACGGTCGGTAGTGGTAGTAGCTACCTCTGACCAGCCGGCCCTGGTCCGCATCAAGGGAGCCATGACCGCCACCGCCATCGCCGAATACTTCCGGGATCAGGGCAAGAAGGTAGTCCTCATGATGGACTCCGTTACCCGCTTTGCCATGGCCCAGCGGGAGGTGGGCCTTACCATCGGCGAGCCTCCGGCCACCCGCGGTTATACCCCATCCGTATTTGCCCTCCTGCCCAGGCTCCTTGAGCGGGCCGGAACAAATGACAAGGGTTCCATCACCGGCATTTACACCGTTCTCGTGGACGGGGATGATATGAATGAGCCCATTGCCGATGCCGTCCGAAGCATTCTTGACGGCCATATCGTCCTTTCCCGGGCCATTGCCGCTCAGAACCACTTTCCGGCTATCGACATCCTCGCCAGCGTCTCCCGTGTCATGGTAGATGTGGTCTCCAAAGAACACCGGCAGGCCGCCCAGGAAATGCGGGCTCTGATGGCGGTCTACAAAGAGGCGGAGGACCTTATCCATATCGGTGCCTATGTAAAGGGCTCCAGCGCAAAAATCGATGCCGCCATCGCCAAGAATGACAAGATAAACAGCTTCCTCTGTCAGGATATATTCGAGGTCACCTCCTTTGAGGACACCGTAAATATGCTGGAAAATCTGTAACCTGTCTAATTGTACAGGTCCGGATTATTTTCTCCGGCAGCAGGCGGCAGATGAAGCCCGGCCAGCAAAGCCATGAAAAAATTTCGCTTTCAGCTTGAAACCCTTCTGAAGGTAACCCGTATGCAGAAGGACAAAGCGGAGGTCGCCTTTGCGGAGGTGAGCCGCCGACTGGAACAGGAACGCCAGCAGCTTCATCAGTACCTGGAGGAAATGCAGCAGGGACACAGGGACTATGAAGGGCTCATCGCCGCCCGCCGCATGACCGTAGGTACCCTGATGACCTACAACAGCTTCTTCGACTGGAAACGGCGGCAAATAGAAGCCCAGCAGGAACAGATCGTTCGGACAAGAGCCGAACAGCAAAAGCGGCTCCGGGAACTGATGGAAGTCATGAATGAGCTGAAAAGCATTGAACAGCTCAAAGAAAAACGCCGCCGGGAGTACATCGACGAAATGCTGGCGGAAGAACAGAAAACCCTCGATGAAATCGGCATCAGCCTCTACGTGAGGAAAAAATAACCGCCAGCCTTTATGGACAGTGTACTGACAGGGAGGAACAAAGATGGATGTTACCGGTATAAACGCCATAATGGGCCGCATTGACGCCATTCAGCAGCGAATTGACGCCATCGGCTCCCTGACCGCGGGTATGACGAAGAAATTGGGACTCCCCGTTGACAGCAGTGACAAGGGAGTCGGCTTCCAGGCGGTACTGGAGGAAGCGGTCAAAAGGCAGGATTTGAACGAGCAGCGGCGGCCTGCGGGCAGGAAAGCCGGAGAACGGCCCCTGGCCCAGGCGGGCAAAGCTCCCGGCGAATTGCTTCCGCCGGCAGAAGCCAACGGTTATGCCCCCATCATCAACGCCGCCGCCCGGCGCAACGGCGTTGACCCCAAACTGGTAAATGCTGTTGCGGCGGTGGAATCGGGCTACGATCAGTCCGCCCTGTCATCGGCTGGAGCCGTGGGGATAATGCAGCTCATGCCGGAGACGGCGGCATATTTAGGGGTAAATCCCTATGATGCCGTTTCAAATATCGAGGGCGGGGCAAAGCTCCTGGGCAGTCAGCTGCGGCAGTACAACGGGGACCTGACAAAAGCCCTGGCCGCCTATAACGCAGGGGCCGGCGCCGTAGAGCAGTACGGAGGGGTTCCTCCCTATGAAGAAACCCGCAATTATGTACAGCGGGTCATGGATATTTATCGTCAGACCAGCGGAGCGGATAGGTAATAACGCTCCTGCCCGGTCACATACAGGCCTGCTCCGGAGCAGCTGCCAACATCATGCCGCGGATGCGGAATACAGGGTGATAAAATGCCAGAAGGAAAACCGGCAGAAACCGGCACTGTGAAAAAGAAAAAAACGATAGTCCAGCGGCCGGCGAAAGCCAGCTGGAAAGCCCGTCTCGGCAGATTTCTGGGAATAAATCTTCTGCGTCTGCTGGGGATCGGCCTCCTTGTTACCGTCGGCTTCTTTATCGGGGTTTACCTGAAAATGGTAGATCTGGATAAGCTGAACAACGAACATAAAATCTACGACTGGCCCATCGTGGGCGAGTATTTCGTAAAGCTCCCCTGGGAACGGTACGCTGAGTACCGGGCGAAAAAAGAGGAGGAGGACAGGCTGGCCGCCGAAGCGGAGGCTCAGCGAATCGCTGAAGAAGAAGCCAAGCGGCTGGAAGAGGAGAAAAAAGCTGAAGCCGAGGCAAAGAAGGAAGCTGAGGCCGAGGCTAAGAAATCCAAGGCCCTTGTGGTTTCCAATGAAAAAATTGATAAGGAACGGCAGGAAAGAGCGGCGGCGGAGAAAAAGCGGATAGCCAAGCTGGCCCGCCTCTATACCGACATGAAGCCGGAGGAAGCCGCAAAGATCGTCGACAACCTTCAGGATGATGTGGCCGTAGCCATTCTCCAGCGGATGGAGGAGGGAGTCTCCGCCAAGATTTTGGCAAAGCTTGACCCCATGAAAGCGGCCAGATTCTCCAATATCATCTTCGTCGGCAAACGGACGGTGCTCACCTCCCTGCCGGATTACTAAAAGACTTCCCGTCCAAGGGAGATCCACATCCCCCAAGCCTCCCTTGTAGGGGAGGTGGCCGCCAGGCCGGAGGGGTGACAGACAAATGGAGTTCTGATTTATTCCCCATCCAGTCGATTGCGCTGGCAGTCCCCCCTCTCAGTCAGTCCTGACGGACTGCCAGCTCTCCCAAAGGGAGAGCCAAGGGAGTTCTTCTTGCCTCTCCCTCAAGGAGATGTGTCCGGCATCACCAAAAAAGTCTCCCCTGTAGGAGTAGCGCCCCCCAAGCCTCCCCTCTGGGGGAGGTGCCCGAAGGGCGGAGGGGTGAAAAGACTGGCCGGAGAGGGCTAAAGCTCCCCTCAATGCCAGCCAGTCATTAAACTTTCATTAAAATGCAATAAAATCACTAAATGTAACCGCTAACATTTCGATATACCATTAGCAGTGAAAGGAGGTGAAAGTATGAATGCAGTAAATACAGCGAATGCCAAGACCAGCCCTTTCTCCGTTCTTCCGGCTCCCGCCGTGTCAACTGACCTTAGCAGTCAGACTGACCTGGTGGCAAAAGAGGACAGCACAGCCGGCAGGTCCTTTGACAGCGCCCTGGACAAAGCCCGGGAGCAGTCGGCCTCGGACAGCCAGTCCACCGTCACGGACAAGGCGAGAGAACCGGAAGAAACTGATGACCCGGACGATCAGGTAAAGACCGCCGTGAAGTCAGGCCAGATTCTCACCCTGCTGACGGGCGCCCAGCCGGTTGCAGTGGAGCCGGAGACGGAGCAATCCATAGCCCTGCAAGACCCGGTGGCTGATCCCGTAGAGGCGGTGGCCGGGGTGGAAGCCATCGGACAGGAAGCCGGGGACGGCGCAGGCCGGACGCCTCTTGCACTTCTGCCCGACAGCGCTACCGCCGGAAAGGACGCTTCGCTCCTCAATCAGCTCTCCGGACGCTATGAAGGAGCAGTCACCATTGGCGAAATGACACAGGTGACGGAGGGAGACCCGCAGCACATTGAAGGTCTGCTGAAGAACTCTGCCGCCTCCATCCCGGACGGCCTGGCCGCCATAACGGCCACTACCGCCGGACGGGCCATGAACCTGAAGCAGGCTCAGACTGATGGACAACAGCCCCTCATCAGCGCCAGGGATCTGGCGGTCGATGACCAGCTGCTGGACGACAGCTCCGCCCTGGGACTGGCCAATGTGAAGGTAGCTGAAAATGCCCGGAGCAGTCTGGCCGGGAACCTGACCCAGACTCCCCAGCAGGAGCTTTCTCAGGCCATCGACCTGCGGCAGGAACAGCTGAAGGAACGCCTCAGCGACCCCGAGGGAGATCCGGAGGACAAGCGTACCGCTATCCCAAAGGGAATCCTTGACGACGCGGGGGCGAAGAACCCTGAGCTTTACCTCACCAAAGCCGCCCGTCAGCTTGGCGTCCGCCCGGAAAGGGAGGACAAGAGCCAGCCTTTGGCGGCCGCCGCAGGCTCCCAGTCGCAGTCTCTGGAGATCCAGCCGGAGCCGGTTCAGACCCAGCCCCAGACGGCCAGAACGGCTGACGTCTACGACATCCGCCAGCAGATTCTGGAGCAGGTCAGAATGATCCGCACCGCCCAGACCACCGAGCTGGTAATGCAGCTGAAGCCGGAGCATCTTGGCCAGCTTACCATGAAGATTAGCGTCGCCAACAACGGCTCCGTCACCGCCGTATTCCAGAGCGAGAATGCTCAGGTCCGCGCCGCCATTGAAAGCCAGATTACCCAGCTGAAGCAGGAGCTCCAGCAGCAGGGCTTGAAGGTGGACAACGTCAGCGTGGGAGCAGGGCTCAGCGAGGACTTCTTCACCCGGAGTGAAACTCAGGGACAGATGAGCCAGTTCGCCCAGCAGCAGAACCAGCAGGCCGGTTCCAGTGGAACCGCCGGCCGCCGGATTGACCGGGCGGAAGCCATCGAAGCCGTCGAGGGCATTGCCGCCGCCAACAGCGGGGTGGGAGCCATCAGCACTGACGCGGCAAACCCTGTCAACAACGCCACTGACACGATTCTTGACTATCGGATCTGATGGGGACGATAAGCTCCAATCAGCCCGATAGTTCAAACGAATTCAGACGGATTCAGACGAGTCAGAGAATTCAGGCAGGTCAGACAAATCAGACGAATAAGACTTGGAATTTTTAGAAAGGAGAAAGACAAATGGCAGTATCAGGCGTAGGAACAACTACTACTCAGGAAACTACCAAGACCAATCAGCAGGACACCACCCAGGCCGTCACCAACGCCGCCAAGGACACCTTGGGCAAGGACGCGTTCCTCCAGCTGCTGGTGACCCAGATGCGCTACCAGGATCCCCTCGACCCCATGGACAACGGTGAATATCTGTCCCAGCTGGCCCAGTTCTCCGCATTGGAGCAGATGACAAACGTGGCCGAAGGACTGTCCAACATCATGGATGTGGTGAACAACATCGACACCTCCCTGCTGGTAGGCCAGCTTACCTCCATGATCGGACAGGGAGTTCAATGGGAAACTGAAGAAGGCGTTGCCATGGAAGGCAGCATAAAAGCCGTCTCCATTGCCGACGGGGTTCCCTCTATCGTTGCGGAAGCCGCTGATGGCAAACAGTACAAGGTTCTTATCGGACAGATCAACCGTATCGGTACCTTAGGCGCCTCGGAGAAGCCTTCTGAGCCGGAGGTAACCCCTCATACCGGTACTTCAAGCTAAAAGGAGAAGGAAATGGCAAATCTCGGAATATTCTATACCGGGCAGCCGCTGATTCCCGTTCCGGCCTCAGCCGGGGAAAGCAATCTCCGCTCCCGTATCGGCGGGAAGGCCGGGGAAAGCGGACAATCCTTTGCCATTGCCCTTGATGAAGCAAGGAAGCAGGCGAAACAGGTCAGCTTCTCCCGCCATGCCGTAGAACGGCTGGAAAGCCGTCGGCTGGACCTGTCAGAACAGGATCTGGCGAAGCTGGACGACACCGTGGAGAAAATGGCTCACAAGGGGGCCAGGGAATCCCTCATCTATCTGAACGACATCGCCTTGGTTGTGAGCGTGGCCAACCGTAAGGTGATAACTGCCATGGACGGCAGCAGTGCCCGGGAAAACATTTTTACCAATATTGACAGCGCAGCGATTATCTGAAAGAGCCGGACCTCTCCAGGAGGCTCTGAGCCGCCGACCGACGGACGCGGCTCTCATCGCTGCACATTCAGGACAAAAAGGAGTGTGTAATTCACTATGATGCGTTCCCTTTGGTCCGGCGTGGCCGGGCTCAAGGCTCACCAGACCGGTATGGATGTGGTGGGCAACAACATTGCCAATGTAAATACCACCGGCTTCAAATCCTTCCGCACCACCTATCAGGACACCCTGTACCAGACCTCCGCCGGCGCTTCCCAGGCCCAGAACAACCGGGGCGGCACCAACCCCATTCAGGTGGGTCTCGGTGTCGGCAGCGCCTCCATCGACAAGATGTTCACGGACGGCTCAATCAATAATACCAGCTCCAACACGGATCTCTGCCTTTCCGGCGAGGGCCTCTTCATCGTAAAGGACGGCAGCGGCGAATACTATACCAGAAACGGCGCGTTCACATTTGACGGCCAGGGTAACTACGTAAATTCCGCTGGTCAGTATGTTATGGGCTGGATGGGCACTGACGGGGTGGTAAATACCAATGCTCAGCCGGGAATAATCAATATCCCCAAGGGTAAGCCAATGGCGGCGAAAGCAACTACTATGGCCCAATACAGCAACAACCTCAATGCCGCCTCGGCAATGGTGACGAAGATAACAAACGCTGATGGCACGGATGCCGGCGCTACGGCTACGGCTACGGCTACGGCTCCCCTGACCCTCACGATGTCTGACGGCACCACGGTGACGGTTACCAGCGGTGTATACCGGAAAGACTACAGTCTGCCCCTGACTACTACCATCACCGTTTA
The DNA here is from genome assembly GCA_910579115.1 of uncultured Selenomonadaceae bacterium. GTDB lineage: Bacteria > Bacillota > Negativicutes > Selenomonadales > Selenomonadaceae > RGIG250. The sequence continues at coordinate 11,675 of CAJTSO010000035.1, read as the reverse complement.
CGACAGCTTGGGCAATGACTACACCGTTCCTGTTATGATGTCAAAAAATGGTACTACCGATGATACCTGGAGCGTGTATATCGAAGGCGATGCTGGCACTATAGGCGGTAAGAAAACCTTTTACGAGGAGGATGGAAAAACTCCGAAAATTGAATTCACCATGACTGAGGCCACGATTGTATTCAACAAGGACGGTTCCTATAAAACCGGTGCCGGATCGATGACCTTTTCCCCAAAGGGATATGGTGAGGCGAATGACGGAACTGTGGCGATTGATTTTTCCGGCCTTACTCAGTATGCTGGCTCCAACACCGTAAAAGCCGCTAATGACGGCTACGCCGCCGGCACTCTCACGGAGGTGAACATCGACGCCGCCGGCACTATCACCGGTACCTATACAAACGGTATCGTGCAGCAGGAAGCGACGGTGGCGATTGCCCAGTTCAACAACGCCGGCGGCCTTACCGCCGTGGGCTCCTCCCTGTTCCAGAAGTCAAATAACTCCGGCGAGCCAAACGTAAAGACCGCTACCGACCTGGGCTGTACCATCACGGCTTCCGCCCTGGAAATGTCCAATGTGGATCTGGCTCAGGAATTCTCCACCATGATCGTCACCCAGCGTGGCTTCCAGTCCAACTCCAAGATAATCACCGTCTCCGATGAAATGCTGGAAACAGTGGTTAATATGAAGCGTTAAGCTGATAGCTGATGTCCGCCCCCTTGCAGGGTGAGGTGCCCCACCACTTCAAAGCCTCCCCTTTGTAGGAGGTGCCGCCCCCTAAAGCCTCCCCTGTAGGGGAGGTGGTGGCGAAGCCACCGGAGGGGTGACATCACAGGCAAGCGGTCTCAATTTGCCGCACCCCCCCCAGTCGGCTGCGCCGACAGCCCCCCTCAATGGGGGCCTACTGGGAGAGA
>CAJTSO010000035.1:7724-10729 GCA_910579115.1 uncultured Selenomonadaceae bacterium | reverse complement strand
GAAGGGCGGAGGGGTGACAGACTACCGGAGGGCTTGTCTTAAGACCCTCTCAGTCAGTCCTTGCGGACTGCCAGATGTGCCGGAGAGGGCAGGAGCCTCCCCTGTAGGGGAGGTGGTGGCGAAGCCACCGGAGGGGTGACGGACAAATCGAGATCTGATTTAATTCACCCCCCAGTCGGCTGCGCCGGCAGCCCCCTCAATGGGGGCCTGTTGATACCGATTAGAGTTTTCCCCAGTCAGCTGCGTTGGCGGCTGACGTCAGGCAGGCGGGCGGGTCCGGGAATCCGCCCGATTCCTGCTGATATTTCCCGTAAGGGATTGGCCTAAATTCCCATATTTAACGAATTTGACGAAATCAAGTTGCAATTGTTCATTTTTCTTTGCGATACACCTTGCCAAGAAAAGGAGAATGTTTTATGATAAAACTCACGAAATTCAATTCCGAGTCAAATAAAAAAGGAGATTTCATCCTCAATGCCGAAATAATAGAAACCATTGAGGAAACTCCCGATACGGTAATTACTCTCCTTAACGGCAAGAAGCTCATCGTGGATCAGCCCATGGACGAGGTGGTAAGGCGGGTCATGACCTACCGGCGGGCTCTCCACAAGTTTTAATTTGAATATACCGGCTACCGCCGTGTATTATATAGCAAGTAAATAATAACAGAGAAGGAGTGATACCCATGGCTGATGAAGAAACCACGGCTGAAGAGGTGGAGGAGGAAAGCTCTGCCGCCGAAGGGTCCCCTAAAAGCGGAAAAACCAAAATCATTATGATAGTTGTCGGCGTCTTGTTAGCCTTGGCCGCTGCCGGTGGTATTTCATACTATGTAGTCCAGCACTTCCTGCATTCGGCTAACAATCCGGTGGACCCGGCCCGAAACCACGATCCCGGTATTTTTGTAAAGCTGGGCAAGGGTGACGAGGGTCTCATGGTCAATGTAGGCGGTATCAAGGGCGGTCGTTTCCTGAAGATCGGCCTCGTTCTGGAGATGAACCCGGGCAAGCAGGATAATATCAAGGACGGAAAGGTTCAGCCTATCGCCGAGACCAAGATCCTGGATACTGTCCTACACATCCTGCGCTCGGAAAAGCTGGAAAGCTTTGACGCGTCCAGACAGGCGGAGCTTAAGGAGAAGATTATTTCGGAGCTGAACAAGACTCTTGGGGTAGCTTCCGTGTACACTGTTTACATTACCAGCTTCATCCTGCAGTAACAGCGAGCGCTGCCGGGGTCCGAGCGGCCCCGGCTGACGGCTCAATTTTTTGAGGAAGGAGGATGAAGATTGGCAGAAGATGTACTATCACAGTCCGAGATAGACAAGCTTCTCTCGTCTCTGACCAGCGGCAGTGTATCGGCTGAGGAGATCAAGGCCGAAGAGGAGCAGAAGAAGGTCAAGACTTATGACTTCAAGCGGCCTGATAAATTCAGCAAGGATCAGATCCGTACTTTGTATATGATCCACGAGAACTTCGGCCGTCTGTGGAACACGTATTTGTCGTCCACGCTCCGCACGCTGATAAATGTGGAGGTCGTTTCCGTAGAGCAGTTTACTTATCAGGAGTTTGTTCAGTCTCTGGCAAATCCAAGCGTCATCTCCATCCTGGCGATACCGCCCCTTAAAGGCAATGTTATTTTGGAGATTGATACTGGTATCGCCTTCGCCATGATTGACAGAATTTTTGGCGGCGCAGGTGAGAGTTCGATTAAACCCCGTACCCTCACGGAAATAGAAGAGGCGGTCGTGAAGAGATCGCTGGTAAAGGCTCTGGAGAATTTCCGGGACGCCTGGCTCAATGTGGTGGCCATGTCCCCCCGCATTGAGAGGATGGAGGCAAATCCTGCCTTCACCCAGATCGTGCCTCCCAGTGATATGGTGGTCATCATCACCATGAAGATAAACATTGGCGATGTGGAAGGCTTCGTGAACATCTGTATGCCGTACCTTGTTCTCGAGCCTGTAATGAATAAGCTGACCACTACCTTCTGGGTCGCGTCTTCCGCGACCAAGGAGCAGCATCCCGAGCAGGTGAAGATCCTGGAGCGGAAAGTTACTCACACCAGGGTACCGATGATCGTGGAGCTGGGCAGTATCTCAATATCTATCCGGGAGTTCCTGAACCTGAATTTTGGGGATGTGCTCCAGCTGGATACAATGGTGGAAGACGAGCTGCCCGTGGTGATCGGCAGCAACCCGAAATTCTACTGCCGCCCCGGCACATTTGGCAAGCGGGCTGCTGTACAGATTACGCGGATAGCTTCGGAAAGGGATGAAAATACGGATGAGTGATGGGATTTCTCAGGAAGAAATTGATGCCCTGCTGAATGGCGGCAGTCCCGGCGCTTCAGAACCGGAACCGGCAGCAGCAGAGCCCAGCGGCGGAGCCGCTAAGCCTGACCAAACGCTGCTCACCGATATGGAAAAGGATACCCTGGGAGAAATCGGCAATATCTCCATGGGCAGCGCGGCCACTACCATGTCCGTGCTCCTTGGGCATAAGGTATCGATCACGACACCTCGGGTATCTTTGTATACGCTGAGTATGATAAAGGAGGATTACCCCGTACCCTATCTCGTGGTAGAGGTAGGCTGCACGGTAGGTATCTCCGGGGCCAATGTCCTGGCCATTCAGGCTGAGGATGCGAAGATCATCGCCGACCTGATGATGGGCGGCAATGGTCAGAACCCTGAACCGGAGCTGACAGAGATTCACATGAGCGCCGTGGCGGAGGCCATGAACCAGATGATGGGCGCTGTGGCTACCTCCCTGTCTTCTCTGTTCAACAAGAAGGTGGATATTTCCCCTCCCCGCGTCAATATGATTGATCTGGGCAGTGATGGAAAGATAACCGAGATGATGGACCCCGATGAGACGGTGGTAAAGATTTCCTTTAATATGGAGGTAGAGGGGCTCATCAACAGCGAGATCATGCAGATTTTGCCGATCCCCGTCGCCAAGGAAATGGTAGACAGCCTCATGGGATCCTCGCAGGAGGCTCCG
>CAJTSO010000035.1:0-7706 GCA_910579115.1 uncultured Selenomonadaceae bacterium | reverse complement strand
GAGCCTCCAGTGGTGGCGGCTCCGCCGCCGGCCGCCGCTCCGGCTCCTGCTCCGGCTGCTCCGGCACCGGCGATGGCTGCGCCAGCCATGATGCCCCAGCAGCCCGTGATGCAGCCGCAGATGATGCCTCAGCAGCCCATGATGATGGCGCCTCCTCCTATGTACGGGCAGAGTCATATCGCCAGCGGCGTTCCGGCCGCTCAGGCTCAGTTCATGCCCCTGTCGACTACGCCGGTGCAGGTGAACGAGGCCAATATCGGGCTGATTCTCGATGTGCCTCTCCAGGTTACCGTTGAGCTGGGCCGTGCCAAGAAGACCATCAAGGAGATTCTTGAGCTGACCTCCGGCTCTATCGTGGAACTGGATAAGCTGGCCGGCGAGCCGGTAGATATTTTCGTGAACGGCAAGTTCCTGGCCAAGGGTGAAGTTGTAGTCATCGATGAAAACTTCGGTGTCCGCATTACCGATATTGTAAGTCCGGCAGAGCGGGCCGCATCTCTGAAGTAGCGGAAGGTTAAATGCCCGGACTGGAGGTCTGGTTCGGGCGTTGTCCATATCAAGTTAATTCATTATAAGGAGAGAAGAAAAATGGCAGTAAGAGTGCTTGTCGTCGACGACGCGGCTTTCATGCGTATGATGGTAAAGGATATACTCAGCAAGAATGGCTACGAGGTTGTCGGCGAGGCAGAGAACGGCCTGAAGGCTTTGGAGAAGTATCAGGAGCTGAAGCCGGATCTCACTACCATGGATATTACCATGCCGGAGATGGATGGGATCAGCGCGGTGAAGGAGATCCGCAAGATTGATCCCGGCGCGAAGATCGTTATGTGCTCCGCTATGGGTCAGCAGGCAATGGTTATCGAAGCGATTCAGGCCGGCGCCCGGGATTTCATCGTCAAGCCCTTCCAGGCTGACCGGGTTCTTGAGGCTGTTCGTAAGGCTGTCGGCTGATTGTGGTGAAAAGCTCTGAGCGGTGCGGGTTTTCCGCAAGTGCCGCTTGTTTTGTGTTGCTTCTGCCGGCGAAGGCATCGGCGGCCGGGTATCTGGCCGGTTATGAAAATGCCGGTCCCAAACCGGCCACGGTGTCCTGGTGGTCCACCATCGCTTATCTGGTGAGCCTCTTTGCGGTCTTTGCCTTTGTGGTGGCGATGGCTTATCTGGCATCCCGTTATCTGGGCGGTCATTTTGCCAGGGTAGCGGAGGCGGAGGGAGGACGAATCCTGAGCCAGCTGCCGGTAGGCTCAAATCGCTGCGTGATGGTGGTGGAGCTGGCCGGTCGGGTATACGTGCTGGGAGTGACAGAGCATAGTATCTCCTTCATCGGGGAGATAGAGGATGAAGATGAGATAGAACGGCTCCGTAGCCGGGCATCAGAGCGGGCAGGAAACGTCGGCGGCGGCAATGCCGGTGATGGTGTCCTGAGCCGCCAGCTGGGCTCTCTGGAAACGCTGCTGAGTCGTGTACCTTCAATACTAAAGGGCGGTCGTCAGTGAGGAGGCTAAGGCGTTGTTTAATAGACGTTGGATGCTTCTTGTGACGGGCGTCCTGCTTTCTTTTTTATGGTTCTTTGATTTTACCGGGTCGGCTCTGACAGCGGAAGCGGCTCCGGTGATCCCAAATGTCACCATCGGGGTGGGTGCTTCGGAGGATCCCCAGGATGTGGCGGTTACGCTTCGTATCCTGGCGCTGCTGACGGTGCTTTCGCTGGCCCCGGCTATCATTCTCATGACGACCTGTTTTGTGCGGATCGTGGTGGTGCTGGGCTTCATGCGAAATATCCTGTCCACCCAGAACGTGCCGCCTAATCAGGTGGTCGTTGCGCTGGCTCTGTTCCTGACCTTTTACATCATGCAGCCTTATTGGAGCCAGGCAAACCAGCAGGGGATACAGCCTTATATCAATGGGCAGCTCTCTCAGGAGGAGGCCCTGACAAAAACCGTGGCTCCCCTGCGGGAGTTTATGTTTAAGCAGACCCGGGAGCAGGATCTGGCCCTGTTCGTGAATCTTTCTGAGGCCGAGCGGCCGGAGACTCAGGAGGATGTTTCTACCTTCACCCTGATTCCCGCTTACATTATCAGCGAGCTGAAAACGGCGTTTCAGATCGGCTTCATGATTTACATTCCCTTTATCGTCATTGATATGATCGTGGCCAGTACCCTGATGTCCATGGGTATGATGATGCTGCCGCCTACGATGATTTCCCTGCCCTTCAAGCTGCTGCTGTTCGTCATGGTGGATGGTTGGCACCTGCTGATAAAATCGCTGGTGATGAGCTTCAATTGATGAGGTGATGATATGTCGGGTGATGTTGTCATTCAGCTGGGGCAGGAGGCTCTGATGATGGTGCTTCTGATATCGGCGCCGATGCTGGGGCTTGGTCTGCTGGTAGGTCTGGCAGTCAGTATTTTCCAGACTACAACCTCCATCCAGGAGCAGACCCTGGCCTTCATCCCGAAGATCATCGCCGTTTTTGTGGCGATCCTCATTTTCGGGCCCTGGATGCTCCGGCTGATGATCGAGTATGTGACGAATATAATGGTGAATCTGCCGCTCTACATAGGATGAGGTTGACGGGGGAGTGATTTCCGGTGGATTTGTTTGACCTGCTGCAAAATCACGCGGCGATATTTCTGCTTCTCCTGACCAGGACGACGGGGATTTTTATAATCGCTCCGTTTTTTGGTTCCCAGAATATTCCCCAGACCTTCCGTGTGGCTACGGCTATCCTGATGGCGGTGGTGCTTTTTCCCACGGTGGACAGGTCGGTGGCGGCGGCGGCTCCGCCCACGGTGCTGGCTTACGGTGGGGCGGTTCTTTCGGAGCTTTTTATCGGCTGGCTTATTGGCTATGTGGCATATGTTTCCTTCGCTGCCATTCACATGGCAGGTAAGCTGATGGATATGCAGGTGGGATTCTCCATCGTCAATGTTATGGATCCGACTTCCGGTCAGCAGATTCCGCTCATCGGAAGTTTTCTTTATAATCTGACTCTGATTTTTTTTGTGATGACAAACGGGCATCACATGATCGTGACGGCTCTGGCGGAGAGCTTCCGGGTGGTTCCGGTGCTGGGGATGTCGGTCAATCCCAATTTGGCTCTGATGATCCGTGATTTCACGGCGGGGATTTTCGCCGCCGGGATGAAGATCGCTATGCCGGTTACTTTCGCCATATTGCTGACGAATGTGTCTTTGGGCATTCTGGCCCGAACCATGCCGCAGCTGAATATATTTGTTGTAGGTATTCCCATGCATATCATTATCGGTATGTTTGTGCTGTCTGTGGTCATTCCTTTTTACGTGCTGTTCCTGGATGTGTTGTTTAATGAGCTGTATGCCCATGTGTCAGCCGCCCTCAGGGCTCTCGCTCCGTAGGGAGGAGGCTGAAAGACAGTTTAATAGGACGCTGGGGGCGACGGGGCTTCCCTTTGTTTTTGACTTGCAGCTTTTTGCGGGGGAGAAGACGGAGGAGCCTACCGCGAAAAGGCAGAGTGAGGCCAGAAATAAAGGTCAGGTAGCCCGCAGTCAGGAGCTGGGCACGGCCTTTGTCCTCCTGGGGGGGTTCTTTGCTCTCTACAAGATGGGGGCAGGCATCTATACGAACATAACCGGGTATATGTCCCACATTTTGGCTCATCCTCTGGGTGAGGTTTCCGCCGAGTCGGTGATGCGGATATTTATCGATATAGTCACGCTGTTTGGGAAGACGGCGCTGCCGCTGATGTTTGTCATCATGGTTACCGGTCTGTGCATAAATTTTATGCAGGTGGGAATAAACTTCACCACGGAGCCCCTTTCCCTGAAGCTTGAAAACCTTAATCCCATTAACGGATTTGGCCGGATTTTTTCCAAGCGGGCGCTGGTGGAGCTGATAAAGTCTTTCCTGAAGATTGGCATTATCGGTTTTTTCATCTATGCTTACCTGAAGGAGGAAATTCCTCAGGCGCCGAAGTATCTGTACATGGATCTGACGGCCAGCATACCGATTATTTCCGGTATTATCATCAATCTGGTTTTCAAGGTGCTCATCGTGGTGTTCGTCATGGCGGTGCTGGATTATGCCTATCAGAGGTGGCAGCACAAGCAGGGCTTGAAGATGAGCAAGCAGGAGGTCAAGGAAGAGTTCAAGCAGATGGAAGGCGATCCTCAGATCAAGGGTAAGATCAAACAGAAACAGCGTCAGATGGCGATGGCCCGGATGATGAAGGAGGTCCCTCATGCGGATGTAGTCATCACCAACCCGACTCATTTTGCCGTGGCCCTGAAGTACCAGAAGGGGATGGACGCTCCGCTGGTGGTAGCCAAGGGACAGGATATGGTGGCCCAGAAGATAAAGGCAATAGCCCGGGAGGCTGGAGTGACCATCGTGGAGAACAAGCCTCTGGCCAGGTCGCTGTTTGCCATGGTGGACGTGGGCGGCAGCGTTCCGCCGGAGCTGTACAAGGCAGTAGCTGAGGTTCTGGCCTATGTCTACAGATTGAAGAATCGGTATAAGTAATAAATACAGATAAACCTGAAATAAATTATTAGGAGCGGTATTATGGCAACTCCCGCAGCATCGACGGGTCTCATAAAACGCTATAGTGATGTTATCGTGGCGGCCGCGATCATCATGATCGTCATCATGATGATTATCCCGCTGCCCACCATTGTGTTGGATATGCTTCTCTGTCTGAACATCACTCTGGCCCTGGTCATCATGATGGTGTCCATCTACAATACGGAGCCTTTGGAGTTTTCCGTTTTTCCATCTCTTTTGCTTTTGACGACGCTGTTTCGGCTGGCACTGAATGTGTCTTCGACACGGCTTATTTTGCTTGAGGGTTACGCCGGCGAGGTAATTATGTCATTCGGCAACTTTGTTGTCGGTGGTAATGCTGTCGTCGGCTTTATTGTGTTCATAATTCTCATCATCATCCAGTTCATCGTCATTACCAAGGGCGCCGAGCGCGTGGCCGAGGTATCGGCCCGCTTTACTTTGGACGCAATGCCTGGTAAGCAGATGTCCATCGATGCGGACCTGAATCAGGGGGCCATTACCGATGCGGAGGCGAGGAAGCGCCGGGAGAAGATCCAGCATGAGGCTGATTTCTACGGGGCCATGGACGGTGCTTCCAAGTTTGTAAAGGGCGATGCCATTGCGGCGATCATCATCATCATCATCAACATTGTGGGCGGTTTTTTCATTGGTATGGTTCAGAGAAATCTCACCATAACCCAGGCCCTGCAGAACTATACCCTCCTGACGGTGGGCGAAGGTCTCGTCAATCAGATTCCGGCGCTGCTGGTTTCCACAGCTACCGGTATTATCGTTACCCGGGCGGCTTCTGAGGGGAACCTGGGAGAGGATCTCATCGGCCAGCTTTTCAGGAACTCCCGCATCTTCTTTATTGCCAGCGGCGTTCTGGTGTTGCTGGCCATGGTGCCGGGACTTCCGGCTATTCCGTTCCTGACGCTGGCGGCTCTGGCGTTTTTCGTGGCGAGGAATCTTCAGAAAACCGATGTGGTGGAGGATGAGCAGGCTACAGAGAAGAAGAAGGAAAAGCAGAAGCAGGAGGCCACGAAGCCGGAGAATATTATCTCCCTGCTGCAGGTGGATCCCATGGAGCTGGAGATCGGCTACAGCCTCATTCCTCTGGTAGACACGGGACAGGGGGGCGATTTGCTGGAGCGTATCGTCATGATCCGCCGCCAGTGCGCTTTGGAGCTGGGACTTGTGGTCCCAACTATCCGAATTCGTGATAACATTCAAATAAAACCTAATGCCTATATCGTGAAATTAAAAGGAATTGAAATAGCAAAGGGCGAATTGTTACTCGATCATTATTTGGCGATGAATTCGGGAACGGTTTTTGAAGAAATTGCCGGAATTGAAACCATCGAGCCTGCTTTCGGGCTTCCGGCCCTCTGGGTGACGGAGGAGCAGCGGGAGCAGGCGGAGCTGAACGGCTACACGGTAGTGGACGCGGTATCCGTGCTGGCTACCCACCTGACGGAGGTCATCAAGGCCCATGCCGACGAGATCCTTGGCCGTCAGGAGACCCAGGATTTGGTGGACAACCTGAAGAAGACAAACAGCTCCCTGGTGAACGAGGTTGTTCCGGATCTGCTGTCCGTAGGCGAGATTCAAAAGGTTCTGGCCAATATGCTTAGGGAGCGTATTTCCATCAGGGATATGGCTACTATCTTTGAGGTTTTGGCGGACTATTCCAGAGCCACGAAGGATACGGAGGTGCTCACCGAGTATGTCCGTCATGCTATGAGCCGCCACATTACGAGACAATACGCCCAGAATAACGTTCTGCCGTGCCTTACGGTGGATCCGGCGCTGGAAAACAGGATTGCCGGGGCGGTAAAACGCACTGACCGGGGGTCCTACGTGAGCCTTGACCCTGACACCATGCAGCGGATGCTGGGCTCCCTGAACCGAGAGCTGCCAAAGCTCACCGATATGGGCTATCAGCCCATCGTACTCACCAGCCCGGCAGTCCGCCTGTACTTCCGCAAGCTGGTGGAACGCTCTGTGGCAGGCCTGATCGTTTTGAGCCATGCTGAGATAGAGCAGAATGTTGAGATCCAAATCCTTGGGGTGGTGAAGATTTAATTGCGCATAAAAGTATACAAGGCTGACGATTTGAAGGCGGCAATGGAAATGGTGAAGGAGGAGCTGGGCAGCGATGCGGTCATCCTCCATACGAAGCGCTACAAGAAAAAATCCGGTATTCTCGGATTGAAAAGCAAAGCGGTAGTGGAGGTAACCGCCGCCGTTGAGGATAACGAAGCGCCCGCCCGTCCGCCGGTGGTTCATCCCGATATCGATGCGGGAAACATCCGGCAGGTGATTGCCAGCACTCGTCCGGTAGCCCCGGAAAACCGGGTGCAGCCATCCCAGCCAGCCCCGAAGATCGATATCCAGTCAACTCCTCAGCCTATCAATGTGCTTACCCAGTACAAGACGGCCGGTACCGCCGCCGGGGTTGAAGAGTCTGCCCAAAAGGCGGCCAGGATCGCTGGAAAAAAGCCGGCAATCAGCCGGAAGCTTGTTTCCGGGCCGGGGGCAAGACGACAGCGGAAGAAGCCGGTGGCAAGCACGCCGCCGGCTCAGCCCGTTGAGCCGGTACAATACCAGCTGCCGGAGATGTCTGTTTCCAATCCGGCGGCAAATATGCCGGAGACTCAGCCGGCACAGTATCAACAAGCGGAGCAGCCGGTGACTAATCCAGCGGCAAGCACGCCAATCGTCCAGCCGGTACAGCACCAACCGCCGGTTCAGCCTGTCCCTAATCAGGTATCTGGTATGCCGCCGGTTCAGGGGGTAGAGTATCAGCAAGCGGAGCAGCCGGTGACTAATCCAGCGGCAGGTACGTCAATCGTTCAGCCGGTACAGTACCAGCTGCCGGAGCTGTCTGTTTCCAATCCGGCGGCAAATATGCCGGAGACTCAGCCGGTACAGTACCAACCAGCGGAACAGTCTGTGGCCAATCCAGCGTCAGGTACGCTGTCAGCTCAGCCGGTACAGTACCAACAACCGGAGCCGCCGGTTCCAAATCAGATGGCTGGTATGCCGCCGGACCGGCCGGTACAGTACCAGCCGTTGGAGCAGTCGGTTCCCAGTCCAAAGACCATTAGCCAGCCGGCCGCGGCAACCGTTTATGAGGAGCCGGTTGAAGAGGCGGCTCCTGCCGCTGAGGAAAGGGAGCCGGAGAA